>NZ_JBFUKN010000042.1:0-46508 GCF_056400845.1 Mycobacterium sp. P4_H6
CCGCCAAACGAAGCCGCATTCCCGCATTCATTGAACTCGGCAAACGTCTACAAGAACACTTCGAAGCGATCATCTCCGCCGTGGAACTCGGCATATCCAACGCCCTCAACGAAGGCATCAACGCCCGAACCCGCCTCATCAACGCACGCGGCTACGGCCATCACTCCGCCCGAGCACTGAGCTCGATGATCTACCTCTGCATCGGCGGATTACACCCTCGACTACCCATGAAAACGTGAGGAGTCGCACTTGTGTTCGATATTACGCCGAATCAAGAACCCGCGCAAGGAAAATCTCGATGGATATGGACGACGGTTCGGCCGGGTTTGGCAGTGTCACTGCTGCCTCGGCATGAGTGTGGTCGCCTGTCAGGTGAACAGCACCGCGGGGTTGAGATACCCCGTCGGGTCCAGCGCGGATTTGACCGTGCGCATCGCGGCGATATCGGCGTCGGTGCGGGCCATCGGCAGGTAATCGCGTTTGCGGGTACCGACCCCGTGTTCGGAGCTGACGTTGCCGCCGTGCTCGGCGATCAGCGCCATCATCGCCGAGTACAGCGCCTTCTCCCGGTCACCGTCCAGCGCACAGCGCACCAGGTTCAGGTGTAGGTTGCCCTCCCCGATGTGGCCGAACAACACCGGAATCGCCTCGGGGGCGTGCGCGGCGACGAGTTCGACGGCGGCGGTGGTGAAGCCCGCGATCGCCGCCAGCGGTAGCGACACATCGAACTTCAGCGGCGGACCGTAGGCGCCCAGCACCTCGCCGACGGATTCGCGGACCTGCCACAACCGTTGGGAGGCAAGGGCGTCCATGCCGACGGCCGGTTCACCGCTGAGCTCGGCATCCTCCAGCGCCTCGGCAAGGCTCTCGGTGTGGTCGGTGTCGCCGGCCAGCTCGATCAGCAGCATCCAGGCGCCGCTCACCGGGGCCGGGACGCCCAGGTGTTCCGCTGTCAGCGCAGCCGCGCGGGCATCGACGAGCTCAAGTGCGGCGATGCCGTCGGCGTCCCGGAAACGGCGCCCGACCGTGATCAGCGCCTCCAGATCGTCGAACCCGGCCACCGCGGTGACCCGGTTCGCCGGCACCGGATGCAGCCGCAGATCCAGCCCGGTGATCACCCCGAGGGTGCCCTCGGCGCCGACGAACAAGGCGGTCAGGTCGTAGCCGGTGTTGTCGCTGCGCACCTCGCTATGCCTGCGCAGCACCGTCCCGTCGGGCAGCGCCACGTCCAGCCCGATGACTTGTTCGCCCATGTTGCCGTAGCGCACGGTGCGCAAACCGCCGGCGTTGGTGGAGGCCATTCCGCCCACCGTCGCGGAATCGCGGGCAGCAAGATCCACCCCGAACAGCAGACCGGCCGCTCCCGCCGCGCGCTGCACCGCGGACAGGGTGGCACCGGCTCCCACCCGTACCCGGCGCTCGACGGTATCGACCGGGTCGATGGTGGTGAGCCGCTCGGTGGACAGCAGCACGTCGTGGTGTTCCGGCACCGTGCCGGCCACCAGCGAGGTGCGCCCGCCCTGCACCGTCACATACGCCCCGGCGTCCCGGCAGACCCGCAGCACTGCGGCCACCTCGTCGGCGGACCCGGGCCGCACCAGCGCCCCGGCGTGGCCGCGGTAGCGGCCGGTGTGATCGACCGCGCGCCCCGACAGCACGTCGGGATCGGTGCTCACCTGACTGGCTCCCACGATCGCGGCGAGCTGCTCGATCAGTGCGGCAGACAGCGGTTCGGTCACCCCGTGGGTGTATCACATGCGGTGAGGGCGAGGAACGCGCCGAGGTCGATCAGCCCGTCCGGCTGCCCGGGCAGGTAGTCGGTCAGCCGCGCCGAACGGACCATCACCGCCGCGTACTTGGCGCGGCTGATCGCCACGTTCAGCCGATTCCTGTTGAGCAGGAAGCCGATACCGCGGGGCACATCGTCGATCGAGGACGCCGTCATCGACACGAACACCACCGGGGCCTGCCGGCCCTGGAACTTGTCGACGGTGCCGACCTGCACCTCGGACAGTCCCGCCGCGTCGAGGCGCCTGCGCAGCAGCACCACCTGGGCGTTGTAGGGCGTCACGACCAGAATGTGCTGCGGACCCAGCGCGACGGTGCCATCCTCGTCGGTCCACGCGGCGCCCAGCAGCGCGCCGATCTCGTCGATGATCGCGTCGGCCTCTTCGGGGCTCTCGGTCGAGTTGCCGGTGTGCTCGACGGCCAGCACCCGCACCCCGGGTGTGACTCCGTCGAGGCGCCGGGCCGCACTGACCTTCTCGTAGGCGAGCAGTCGGCCGTCATAGGACAGCCGCGACACCGGGCGGCACACATCCGGATGCATCCGGTAGGACACCTCCAGGAAGTACCCGCGTTCCGGCGGCAGCGTGTGGTGGCCTTCCACCAGCCAGCCCAGCGCGGATTCGTTGACCGGTTCGGGGTGGGTGCCCTGACTGACCTGGGGCAGCTGCTGCGGATCCCCGAGCAGCAGCAGGTTGCGAGCGGCGGAAGCCACCGCGATGGTGTTGGCGAGGTTGAACTGCCCGGCTTCCTCGACGACCAGCAGATCGAGGCTCTGCCGCGGCACCCGCGCATCGTTGGCGAAATCCCATGCGGTGCCGCCGATCACGCAGCCGCCGTCCTCGGCGATGAAGGCCGGGTAGTCCTTCTCGGCGATCTGGGTCCAGGCCACACCCTCGCGGGCCTTCTTCTTGCCGACCCGCTGCGGGTCGGCCCCGGCGGCGACCACACCGTCGAGCAGGTTCTCCACCACGGCATGTGATTGCGCGACCACGCCGACCCGCCACCGGTGCTCGGCGACGAGGCGCGCGATCACCGCGGCCGAGGTGAAGGTCTTTCCCGTCCCGGGCGGGCCGTGCACCGCCAGATACGACGAATCGAGGTCGAGCAGTGCGGCGGTGATGGCGTCGGCGTTCCCGGCCGGGGTGGCCGGCCGCGGCAGCGGATCCCCGCTGACGGTCCGCGGCGGTCTGCGCAACAGCACATCGGTCACCGCATCGGCAGGCAGGGCGGGCAGCCCGGCGGCCACCAAAGCCGCTGTGGCATCGATGGACTCCTGTAGCGGCCGGGTGTTGATCGGCGGGCCCGGAGCCAGCGCGAACGGCAACTGGTCGAAGACGTCCCCCTCCTTGGGCTGCCGCTCGCAGACGATGACGGCGGTGGGCACCTCCGGGTCATCACATTCGAGCACCGCCACCGACCCGAAGGCGCGGCGATCCGGATCATCGGCCAGCCCCTCGGGCGCGGGCGGGTCGTAGAGCGCGTACATGTCATGGGCGAGTTCACCGTTGGCCAGCTCTCCGGTCAACCGGACATGCCGTTGTGGCTTACGCGCCCGGGGCGGCTGGTGCCAGTCGGTGACGACCTCGGCCGTGTCGGCGACGAACACGCCGGTGTTGTCCGACCATTCGTCGACCGGATTGTTCACGCGATCGAAGTGGCTCCACCAGAACGGTTTGTCCTCCCGCTTGTGAAACCCCCGGGCCGCCGCCACCATCGCGACGGCGGTCTGCTCGACGCTGCGTTCCTCGACACCGTCGCCGGCGAACTTCATCAGCTTGCGGTTCAGATCGTCGGCGATCTCGGCGGTGGTCCCGGTTTCGTCGGCGCGCACCGGCTGTGGGCCACGCGGCGGCACCTCCGATTCGATGGCCCTGGCCACCAGCCAGTCCCGCAGCCGTCGGGTCGAACGGCAGTCGTAGCGGTTGTAATCCTCGATCTCCTTGAGCACCACCTCCGCGTCATCGGTGCGGCCCTGGTCCTGCAGTGCGCAGAACTTTGCGTACTGGGTGATGGAATCGGTGGCGGTGGTGACCTCGCCGCTGCGTAGCTCGTTGCCCATGTAGAGCGGTTCGAGGTATTTGATGCTGTAGCTCTCGGCGCCGACCCGAATGCTCTTGCGCACCAACGGATAGAGGTCGACGAGCACGCCGTTGCGCAGCAGGTCGTCGACCGCGTTCTCGCCGACGCCGTAGCGTCCGGCCAGTCGCAACAGGGTGCTCTTCTCGTAGGCCGCGTAATGGTAGACGTGCATCTTGGGATAGCGCTTGCGCCGTTTGCGCACCATCTCCAGGAAATCCACGAGCGCCTGACGTTCGCTGGCCCGGTCGTGGGCCCAGTACGGGGTGAACTCATCGGTGACGGTCAGGACACCCCAGAGGTATTCCAGGCCCCAGTCCCGGCCGTTGGTGGTCCACAGCGGGTCGCCCTCGAAATCGAAGAACAGATCACCCTTGTCGGCGTCGGGCAGCACCATCAGCGGCTGCGGATCGACCACCTCGAAGGGCGGCTTGCCGTCGATCCGCTCGGCGACCTGCAGCCGGGCCTGCCCGGTCAGCGCGGCGACGGTGCGTTTGGACAGTTCGGGAACGGGCCCGTCATGGGCGGCGAGTTCGTGCACGGTGCTGATGCCGGCGTCGATGAGCCGGGCGCGCTGGCTGGTCCGCATGCCCGCGACCAGCAGCAGGTCGTCGGACTCCTTGACCTGGACGCTGCATTCGGGGCAGCGGAAGCAGGCCCGCACGCCGTCGTCGGCCCAGGTGACCGGGACGCCACCAGCCAGGTGCGTGTCGAGCAGTCGCTGCAGGGCATCGCGGCGCGGCAGGTAGACCGGCAGCAGTTCGTCGACGCGGTAGCTGGAGACCGCGCCGTCACCGAGTAGCAGGTCGACCTCCTCGGCAACCGGGACGCCCGCGGTGGCCAGCGCGTCGGCGTAGGCCGCCAACTGCAGCAGCGCCTCGACCTTCACCGAGCGGGCCAGCTTGGTGTCGCGCAGCCGGTAGCGCGAGCCGTCGAAGGTGAGGAAGTCTGCGAACCCGGCGAACCTGCCGTCGAACATGGCGGCCTGATAGATGGCCGGATCGCGCCGCCGGACGGCGGCCATCGTGTGCTCGGCGGCCGCGGTGAGACCGGACACCGTGTAGGCGGGCCTGCCGATCACGGTGACCTCGGTGTCCTCGCGGATCTCGGCGAGGTGGCGCTGCTCGTGCTCGTGACCGAGGTCGGCAGTGCGGGCGAGCAGGTCGTCGTCGGTGGAGACGCGCGGTCCCCAACCCAGGTGAGCGTCGAAGGAACGCAGCAGCGCGTATTCGCAACGCGCAGCGGCCGCGAGGTCGGAGGCGCTGTAGATGACACGACCCTCAGCGACGAACACGGACCCAGGCTAGGGGAGAGCTCCGACACACGTGCCCGGGGCGGGCTGTGTCAGCCGGTGTTGCCGATCAGTTCCACACCGTTGCCGTTCCAGCGGAATCGCACGACGCTGTCGAGCCCGGGCACGCCGCCGGTGAACTTCAGGGCGATGGTGTCGCCGGTGCTGATGGTCTGGTCGATGTCGTTGAACCCGTAGGTGTCGGGCACCCCGGTCGGGATGAACTTGCCGAGATGGAACATCACCGCGCGGGTGTTGGCATTCTCCGCATTGGTGTTGGCCTTGACGATCACCACCGACAGCGGCGCGCACTCGTTGTAGTTGCCCGCCAACGGTTCCGGGCTCCACGGCTGGTTGCTGCGCGGATCCTTGGGCAGTGCGGACACGGCCCGGGCGATCTCGGGGGCGGCCAGGTTCACCGCGCACGGATCTGGCGCCGCGGTCGCGGTGGGCGGGGGCGGTGTCGCGGGCGCGGCGACGGTCGGGCTGGCCGGCGCCGCCGCCGTCGGGCGGTCGTCGGGGGTCTTGGAGACGGTGGAATCACTGGACCCGCAGGCGGCCAGCATCAGGGCCAGAATGGGGGCGGCTGCCAGAACTGGAGCTCTCAACGCAAGCACCTCACAAGATCGAACCGTACCCGTGACGGCCATCCGTCCGGCCGACGCCCGGTCACGCTCTAGACTGCTCTTGAAATGACGTCGCCTGATGAACCCACCCCCACTGCCGAGCTGACCTTCGCTGACCTGCAAATTCACCCTTCGGTGCTGCAGGCCGTCACCGACGTCGGCTACGAGTCGCCGTCGGCGATCCAGGCCGCCACCATCCCGGCCATGCTGGCCGGCTCCGATGTGGTCGGCCTTGCCCAGACCGGAACGGGGAAGACCGCGGCTTTCGCGATCCCCATCCTGTCCAAGATCGACCCGACCAGCAGGCACACCCAGGCCCTGGTGCTGGCACCCACCCGTGAGCTGGCGCTGCAGGTCGCCGAGGCATTCGGGCGCTACGGCCAGCACCTGCCCGGCATCAACGTGCTGCCCATCTACGGCGGGTCGTCCTACGGTCCGCAGCTGGCCGGGCTCAAGCGCGGGGCACAGGTCGTGGTCGGTACCCCGGGCCGGGTGATCGATCACCTGGAGAAGGGCCGCCTGGACCTCTCGCACCTGGACTACCTGGTGCTCGACGAGGCCGACGAGATGCTGCAGATGGGGTTCGCCGAGGATGTCGAGCGCATCCTCTCCGATACTCCCGAATACAAGCAGGTCGCGCTGTTCTCGGCGACCATGCCGCCGGCCATCCGCAAGATCACCAGCAAGTACCTGCAGGACGCCGTCGAGGTGGCCGTCAAGGCGAAGACCGCGACCGCAGAGAACATCACCCAGCGGTTCATCCAGGTCGACGGCCGCCGCAAGATGGACGCGCTGACCCGGGTTCTCGAGGTCGAAGAATTCGACGCGATGATCATCTTCGTCCGCACCAAGCAGGCCACCGAGGAGGTCGCCGAGAAGCTGCGGGCACGCGGGTTCTCCGCGGCCGCGATCAACGGTGACATCGCCCAGGCGCAGCGCGAGCGCACCATCGCCAACCTCAAGGCGGGCGGCGCCAAGGGCATCGACATCCTGGTGGCCACCGACGTGGCCGCCCGCGGCCTGGACGTCGATCGCATCACCTATGTGCTCAACTACGACATCCCGCACGACCCGGAGTCCTATGTGCACCGCATCGGCCGCACCGGCCGCGCGGGCCGCTCCGGCACCGCGCTGCTGTTCGTGTCCCCGCGGGAACGCCATCTGCTCAAGTCGATCGAGCGGATCAGCCGGCAGAAGCTGATCGAGATCGAACTGCCCAGCGTCGACGACGTCAACGCCCAGCGGGTGGCGAAATTCAACGACTCGATCAGCGACGCGCTCAATGCGCCGGGGATCGAACTGTTCCGCAGGCTCATCGAGGACTACGAGCGCGACCACGATGTGCCGATCGCCGATATCGCCGCCGCGCTGGCGCTGGAGTCACGGGACGGCGAGGCCTTCCTGATGACCGAGCCGCCGCCGGAGAAGCGCCGCGAGCGCGAGGAACGCGCGCCGCGCGAGGACGGGCCGGGGCGCAAGAAGCACAGCACCCGCAGCGACCTGGCGACCTACCGCATCGCGGTCGGCAAGCGGCACAAGGTCATGCCCGGTGCCATCGTCGGCGCCATTGCCAACGAGGGCGGCCTGCACCGCAGCGACTTCGGCCACATCTCCATCAAGGTCGATCACTCGCTGGTGGAACTGCCCGCCAACCTGCCCGGCAAGGTCTACAAGGCGCTGGAGAACACCCGCATCCAGGGCATCCTGATCAACCTGCAACCGGAACGGAGCAGCAAGCCCCGTCGCAAGGACTCGTGACGGCGCRACAACAAGCCCAGGGTGGTCTGGAGTCCGTCTCGACCACCGATCGGGTAGCTGCGCTCACCGGTGTCCGTGCCGTCGCCGCCCTGCTGGTGGTGCTCACCCACGCCGCGTACACCACGGGGAAGTACCCGCAGGGCTACACGGGCCTGGCGCTGTCCCGCGCCGAGATCGGCGTGCCGATCTTCTTCGTGCTCTCCGGTTTCCTGCTGTTCCGGCCCTGGGTGAAGGCCGCCGCCTCTGGTTCCGCACCGCCATCGGTGCGCCGGTACGCCTGGCACCGGGTGCGCCGGATCATGCCCGCCTATGCGGTCACCGTGCTGGCCGCCTACGCGCTGTACCACTTCCGGCAGGCCGGACCGAACCCCGGCCACACCTGGGAAGGGTTGCTGCGCAACCTTTCTCTGACCCAGATCTACGCCGACAACTACGTCTACCGGTTCCTGCATCAGGGCCTCACCCAGATGTGGAGCCTGGCGGTCGAGGCCGCGTTCTACGTGGCGCTGCCCGCGCTGGCCTGGCTGCTGCTCGTCCTGCTGTGCCGGCGCAGGTGGCGCCCGGCGCTGCTGTACCTGGGGCTCGCGGTGTTGTTCGCGGTCAGCCCGGCCTGGCTGACACTGGTGCACACCACCGATTTCCTGCCCGACGGCGCCCGACTGTGGCTGCCGACGTATCTGGCCTGGTTCGTCGGTGGGATGCTGCTGGCGGTGCTGGAAGCCCGGGGTGCTCGGGCGTACGCGCTGGTGTGCATCCCGTTGGCGGTGGTCAGTTATTTCATCGCCTCGACCCCGATCGCGGGGGAGCCGACCACCTCACCGGCGCTGCTGAGCGAGGCCATCGTCAAGACGATCTTCTACGCGGGCATTGCCACGCTGGTGGTGGCGCCGCTGGCGCTGCCGGGACCCACCCGGGCCGGGGACCGTTGGGGCGAGCGGAGCGACGGGGAAAAGGCCGGCTGGTATTCGCGGATTCTGGCCAGCAGGCCGATGGTGTTCCTCGGCGAGATCTCCTATGAGATCTTCCTGATCCACCTTGTCATCATGGAACTGGTGATGGTCGAGATCCTGCGCGACCCCGTCTACACCGGATCCATGACGGCGCTGTTCCTCGGCACCATGGTGGCGACCGTCCCGCTGGCCTGGTTGCTGCACCGCTTCACCCGGGTACGCGATCGCTAGCGACCTCTTCGGCATTAACTTAGGGTAAGCTAACCTAAGTTGAACCGAGGAGGGGTGATGATCGATCTCAAGCCGCAACGCGGTATCGAGGGCGTGCTGGTCAAACTGTGGCGGGGCGGCGACTATGAACTCACGGTCACCGGCCGCACGGACATCACCCCGAACTTCCTGCGCCTGCACTTCACCGGCCCCGAACTGCTCACCGAGCGTTCGATCCACCCGACGATGTGGGTCCGCGGCTGGTTCCCGGACGGCTCGCGTTCACATCAGCGCGGCTACACCCTGGTCAATCCGGATCCCGAGGCCGGCACCGTCGACATCGACTTCGCCATGCACGAGGGGGTCGCCACCCGCTGGGCGCGCGAGGCGCAGCCCGGTGACACCCTGGAGGTGACGGTGCTGGGCAGCGATTTCGCCGTGCCGGAACCGGCGCCGGCCGGGTACGTCATCGTCGGCGATACCGCGTCGCTGCCGGCCATCAACTCCCTGCTGGAGGCGATCGGCGATGCCCCCGCGCAGGTGTTCCTGGAGTCCTCGCATGACGATGATCGCGAATTGCCCACCGGCAGAGCCGATGTGACGTGGGTGGACCGCACGGACGACGGTGGCGCGCTGGTCGACGCGGTGGCCGCGGCGGCTTTCGATGCGCCGGACCATTTCGGCTGGGTGGCCTGTGACAACCGGACCACCCGGGCGGTCGCCCGGGTGCTGCGCGACGACTACAAGATCCCGCGCAAAGCGGTGAAGGCCCGTGCCTACTGGGCGGCCTGAGGCGCCGCCGCCACCAGTGGCACCACGAAGGTCTCGAGCATCACGCGTTCGTCGGCGGCATCGTGGCCGGGGAATTGCAGCAGCGAGATCAGTACCCGCACCAGCCAGCGCGCCCGCATCTCGACGTCGGTCTGATCGCCCATCGAGGCCAGGAACCCCTGCACCAGGGCTTTGATCACCTCCGAGCGTTCGGCCATCTCGCCACCGATCGGGCGGGCGGTGCTGGCGAACCATGAAGCGAGCGCCGGGGTTTCACGCACCCGCTGCAGCGCGGCCAGTGCACCTTCGATGACCCTCTGCTGCGGATCGGTCACCCCGGTCAGTCGTTCGCCGATCTCACCGAACAGCCGATGGGTCTCCCGGTGTACGTAGGCGGTGTAGAGCACGTCCCGGTTCTCGAAGTAGCGGTACAGCGTGGCCCGCGAACAGCCTGCAGCGCGGGCGATCTCGTTCATCCCCACCGCCGCGGCATCGTGCTCGGTGAAAAGGTCCTCGGCGGCGTCCAGGATGCGTTCGGCGGCGGCTTCGGTGCGTCGCTCGGCCAGCCAGTCGGTACCCATCAGGTCACTGTAAAGGGCACCGACAGCGGGCGTCGCACATAGCCGCCGCCGGCCCACACGATGTTGTCCTCGTCGACCTCGAAATCCGGTATGCGGGTAAGCAGTTCCTCCAGCGCGACGCGCGACTGCATGCGGGCGGCCGCCGCGCCCAGGCAGTGGTGTGCGCCGTGGCTGAAGGTCAGGATGTTGCGCGGCTTGCGGGTGATGTCGAGTTCGGCGGCATCCGGGCCGTACTGGCGTTCGTCACGATTGCCGGAGCCGTACAACAGCAGCACCCGGCGCCCGGCCGGAATGGTGGTCTCGGCGACGGTGACATCGCGGGTGACGGTGCGGGCCAGGCCCTGTACCGGCGAGGTGAGCCGCAGGAACTCGTCGACGGAATCCGGGATCAGGTCTGGGTTTTCGACCAGCATGCGGCGCTGCCCGGGGTTGCGGTGCAGCAGTTGCACCGATCCGCCCAGCATCCCGGTCGTGGTGTCATTACCTCCGGTCACCATCGTGAAGGTGAACGCCAGGATGGACAACACGCCGGCGATGTCACCGTCGGCGCCCACGCCGGCGGCGACCAGATGCGACACGGTGTCGTCGGCCGGTTCGACGCGCCGGCGCTCGATGAGCGCGGTGAAGTACGCCATCATCCCGCCGAGGGCATCTCCGAGGGTTTCCAGCGCCCCGCCGATACCGCCCTCGGAGGTATTGGCCGCCACGATCGCATCGGTCCAGCCGTCGAACTGGCCTCGGTCCTCCTCGGGCACACCCAGGTAGTGCGCCACCACCATGGACGGCAGCGGTTTGAACAGTTCCGCCACGATGTCCCCGCCGCCGTTCGCACGCAACCCCTCGATGCGTTCGATGACGTACTCGCGGACCTTGGGCTCCACGGACTCCACCTGCCGTGGGGTGAACCCGCGCGAGACGAGCTTGCGGAACTCGGTGTGCACCGGCGGATCCYGCATCACCATGGGCGGATTGTCGGCCAGGCCGATCATCTCCAGCTCGCCGTAGTTGACGGTGAGACCCTGCGCGGAGGAGAAGGTCTGATGGTCGCGCGCGGCGGTGAAGATGTCGGCGTGCCGGGACATCACGTAGTAGTCGCCGGCCGGATCCGGTGTCGCGACGTGATGCACCGGGTCGTGATCGCGCAGCGCGCGGTACATGCCGAATGGGTCCGGCCAGCTTTCTGGGGTGCCGAGCTGGAACACGGCCGGCGCTCCATGAGACAGATCTGTTGTCATGTCTCATGACTACGACAAATGAAGCTAACTGTCAAGGGTGCGTAGTCGCGTGGCGCCGCAGCGCGACAGCGGACCCGCGGACCCATTCCGCTGGTCCGACAGGGATCGCGCACCGTACACCGCAGCGCACGCGAGCTCCTGGCGATCGCCGGCCGAGGCGAGCCGCGCCGGACTGCCCAGCGACACCTCGCGACGCTGCAGCGGCGCACTCCCGGTGAGGACCAGGACGACCGCGAAACCGTCGTGATCACCTGTCGTGGTGGTGGGGTTGTTGTAGGCATTTTCCAGTGCTACGAGCCCGCCGTAGGTGGCCTGGCCGCCCGAGATCAGCGCCGTCGCCAGCGCATCGCGCGCCTCGTTGGACGACACATAAACGTGGCCGGGCAGCAGTCCGGTGAAGCCGACCTGCTCGGTGCTGAAGGCGCCGCTCCAGACGAAGCCGGCGTCGGTCTGGATCGGGTCGGGCCCGAAGAACCGGCCGTGATCGTTGCGGAACAGGAAGAAATTGTCGGAGTAGGCCAGCAGCGGACCCTTGGGCTTCTGCCCGTAGGTCACCCCGTCGATGTTGCCGCGGAATCCGCCGCTGTGCAGGGGCTGCGCAGGAAACCGGGAGCGCAGCATCGCATTGTTGAGTCCACGGTTGGCCTGCGCGCTCGTCGTCGAATGCGGGTCGACAATGATGACGTTGACGGTCTCCAGCAACTTCTTGCCGCCGTAGCGTTTGCCGCCCCAATCCGCGATCTGGCCGTTCATCTTCAGCATCCACTTGCCGATATCCCCGAAGGGGGTGGTGACGGCATCCGCTGGTGTGGGAGCCGGGGGATCGGCGATGGCCGCGGTCGCCGGTTCGTCTGATTCCGGTTCGGCCAGCGCGGTCGCTGCGCGGGATGGTGCGGCGGGCGCCGTCCGTGCGCGGCGCGGTTCGTTCCCATCCCCCGGGCCGGCGGACCCCGCGGTGGCCGTCAGGCTGCGGCGCACGCCGGGCTTGGTGGTCGAGGCGTGGGTGGCCGCGGGTCTGCTGGTCGAGGGGGAGGCCGAGCTGTCGGCCGACGTGCCGCCCCCGGCGGGGCTGTCCGCGTAGGCGATGCCGGTGCCGCCGGCAATGCCCGCGCCGATACCGAGGGCCACCGCCAACGATCCGATGAAACCAACCCGCACCGAGGTGCCGCGCCCGCCTATGGCCATATCGATCACCCTCCCCGCGGGGAGCCTATCCGGGTTTTCCGTCGCAGGAATGGCTGTTGAGCAAAGATTCGGCGGCGGACGACCGGTCACCGGGGGCACCACCCGCGAACCGGGTAAGGCTAGCCTTAGCCCAGATGTTTGCAGTACCCGAGACGGGGAGGAGATCGCCGATGGCCCGCGGATTCCAGGGCGTGATGATGCGCGGTTTCGGCGCGCGTGACCACGAGGTCACCGTGCTGGGCACCGAGCGGCTCGCGCCGCACTGCCTGCGGATCCGGATGGTGTCGCCCACGGTGTTCGAGGACGCGAACGCCGACCCGACGTCCTGGCTGCGATTCTGGTTCCCCGACCCCGAGGGCAGCGACACCGAATTCCAGCGGGCCTACACGATCTCGGAGTCCGACCCCGAGACCGGACACTTCGCGGTGGATGTGGTGCTGCACGAACCGGCCGGGCCCGCCTCGACATGGGCGGCCACCGTGGAGCCCGGCACCACCATCGCGGTGATGGTGATGGGATCCAAGGGGTTCTCGGTGCCCGAGGCCGTCGAGGACCGGCCGGCCGGTTACCTGCTCATCGGAGACGCGGCCTCACAGCCCGCCATCAATGGCATCATCGGCGCTGTCCCGCACGACATCCCGATCGAGCTCTACCTCGAGCAGCACCATGACGACGATGCGCTGATTCCGCTCGCCGAGCACCCGCGGCTGACCGTGCACCGGATCGCCCATCGGGACGCGGAGTCCCTGGCGGCCGCCGTCGAGTCCCGTGACTGGTCCAACTGGTACGCCTGGGCCGGGCCGGAAGCCGGTGTCCTCAAACACCTGCGCACCCGGTTGCGGGACGAGTTCGGCTTCCCCAAGCAGGAGATCCACGCCCAGGCGTACTGGACCGAGGGTCGCGCCATGGGCAGCAAACGTGGCGATGACACACCGGCCGTTCCCACACCCCAGCCCAAAGCCGCACCCGCCGCCGCACCCGCCGTCGTCGCCCCGACGGGTACCTGGCGGGCACAGGCGGCCGGYCGGCTGCTGGCCCCGCTGAAGAACACACTGATCATCTCCGGTGTGCTGCAGGCCCTGATCACCCTGATCGAACTCGCACCGTTCGTGCTGCTGGTCGAACTGGCCCGGCTGCTGCTCATCGGCGCGGACTCCGACCAGCTGTGGGACCTCGGCATCGCCGCGGTCGCGCTGCTGGGCACCGGGACCTTCCTGACCGCCGCACTGGCGCTGTGGCTGCACCGCGTGGACGCGCACTTCGCCCGCGAACTCCGCGGACAGCTCCTGACCAAGATGTCGCGGCTTCCTTTGGGCTGGTTCACCGCCCGCGGATCCGGGTCCATCAAACAGCTGGTCCAGGACGACACCCTCTCGCTGCACTACCTGATCACCCATGCCATCCCCGACGCGGTCGCGGCGGTGATCGCCCCCGTCGCGGTGCTGGTCTATCTGTTCGTCGTCGACTGGCGTATCGCGCTGGCGCTGTTCGGTCCGGTGCTGGCCTACCTGGTGCTGATGTCGGTCATGTCCATCCAGTCGGGCAGCAAGATCGTCGCCGCCCCCCGCTGGGCGGAGCGGATGAACGGCGAAGCCGGGGCCTATCTGGAAGGCCAGCCGGTGGTGCGTATCTTCGGCGGTGCCGCCTCGTCGAGCTTCCGCAACCGGCTCGACGACTACATCGGCTTCCTGGTCGACTGGCAGCGACCCTTCGTCGGCAAGAAGACCCTGATGGATCTGGTCACCCGGCCCACCACCTTCCTCTGGCTGATCATGATCGTGGGCACCCCGCTGGTGGTGAGCGGCCGGATGGACCCGGTGAACCTGCTGCCGTTCCTGTTGCTGGGCACCACCTTCGGGGCCCGGCTGCTCGGCATCGGCTACGGGCTCGGCGGCATCCAGGGCGGCATGCTGGCCGCCCGGCGGGTCCAGAGCGTGCTCGACGAACCCGAGCTGACGGTGCGCGAGGGCTCCGCACCCGGCACGGCCGACGGCACCGTGGTCTTCTCCGGTGTCACCTTCGGGTACCGCCCCGAGGTGCCCGTCATCAAGAACGTCAGCCTGACGCTGCGTCCGGGCACGGTGGCCGCGCTGGTCGGTCCGTCGGGTTCGGGCAAGTCCACCCTGGCCGCGCTGCTGGCACGGTTCCACGATGTGCAGCAGGGGGCCATCAGCGTCGGCGGCGCGGACATCCGGACCTTGTCCGCCGACGAGTTGTACCGCCGAATCGGCTTCGTACTCCAGGAAACTCAGCTGGTGCACGGCAGCGCCGCCGAGAACATCGCACTGGCACAACCGGATGCCGGCGTCGAGGCGATCACCGCGGCCGCCCGGGACGCCCAGATCCACGAACGCATCGAACGGCTGCCCGACGGGTACGACACCGTGCTCGGCGCGGCCGCCGGTCTATCCGGTGGTGAGCGTCAACGGCTGACCATCGCGCGGGCCATCCTCGCCGACACCCCGGTGCTGATCCTCGACGAGGCCACCGCCTTCGCCGACCCGGAATCGGAATACCTTGTCCAGCAGGCACTGAACCGGTTGACCAGGGACCGCACGGTGCTGGTCATCGCGCACCGCCTGCACACCATCACACACGCCGATCAGATCGTCGTGCTCGACGACGGTGAGATCGCCGAGACCGGCACCCACGAGGATCTGCTTGCCGCCGGTGGCCGGTACCGGGCGCTCTGGGATTCCGGCCGATCGGTCACCGCGGGACAGGAGGCGACCCGATGATCCGCACCCTGCTGGCGCTCATCCCCGGAGACCGGCGCGGCCGGGTCTGGCTGTACACCGTGCTCGCCATTTTCTCGGTGCTGCTGCGCGCGGTCGGTGTCGTGCTGCTGGTGCCCTTGGTGGCAGCACTGTTCAGCGACACCCCGGCCGACGCGTGGCCGTGGCTGGGCTGGCTCACGGCGCTGACGGTGACCGGCTGGGTGGTCGACACCACCACCGCGCGACTGGGCTTCGACATCGGCTTCGCGGTGCTCGACGGCACCCAGCACGATATGGCCGACCGGCTGCCGAACATCAAGCTGGACTGGCTGACTCACGAGAACACCGCCACCGCCCGGCAGGCGATCGCGGCGACCGGTCCCGAACTCGTCGGCCTGGTGGTGAATCTGTTGACCCCGCTGATCGGTGCGGTGCTGTTACCCGCGGCCATCGCGGTGGCGCTGCTGGCGGTGTCGGTCCCGCTCGGACTGGCGGCTCTCGCCGGGGTGATGATCCTGCTCGGTGCGTTGTGGCTGGCCGGACGGCTGAGCAGGACCGCGGACCGGGTTGCGGGGGAGGCCAATTCGGCGTTCACCGAACGCATCATCGAGTTCGCCCGGACCCAGCAGGCGTTGCGTGCGGCCCGTCGCGTCGAACCGGCCCGCAGCCTGGTCGGCACGGCGCTGGAGTCTCAGCACGGCGCCAGTCTGCGGCTGCTGACCATGCAGATCCCCGGGCAGGTGCTGTTCAGCCTGGCCAGCCAGCTCGCGCTCATCGTGTTCGCCGCGGCGACCACCATGTTGACGATGCGCGGGGATCTCACTGTCCCGGAAGCCATTGCGCTGATCGTCGTCATCGCCCGCTATCTGGAACCCTTCGCCGTGCTCAGCGAACTGTCCGGGGCGCTGGAGTCCACTCGCGCGACGCTGGCGAGGATTCAGCAGGTGCTCGACGCACCCACCCGCTCGGCCGGTACCGCCGCGCTCACCGATGCCGGTGGGTCACCGCGGATCGTCTTCGACGACGTCACGTTCAGCTACGGGGGTGAACCGGTGCTGCAAGACCTCAGCTTCGCGCTGGAACCCGGCACCACGACGGCCATCGTCGGACCCTCCGGATCGGGAAAGAGCACCATCCTCGGGCTGATCGCCGGACTGCACGAACCCGACCGGGGCCACGTGCTGTTCGGAGATGTCGACCTGGCCACCGTGGGACCCGAGGCCCGCCGCGCCGCGGTGAGCGTGGTCTTTCAGCACCCCTACCTGTTCGACGGGTCGCTGCGCGACAACATCCTCGTCGGTGACCCGGGCGCCGATGCCGACACGTTGGCCGGCGCCACCCGGCTGGCCCGGGTGGACGAGTTGTCCGCCCGGTTGCCCGACGGGGAGCAGACAGCGGTCGGGGAGGCCGGGTCGGCGCTGTCCGGCGGTGAGCGTCAACGCGTCAGCATTGCCCGCGCGCTGGTCAAACCGGCCCCGGTCCTGCTGGTCGACGAGGCCACCAGCGCGCTGGACACCGAGAACGAAGCGGCCGTCGTCGACGCACTCACCGCCGACCTGCGCCCGCGCACCCGGGTGATCGTCGCGCACCGGCTGGCCAGCATCCGGCACGCCGACCGGGTGCTGTTCGTCGACGGAGGTCGCATCGTCGAGGACGGCACCATCGACGAACTGCTGGCCGAGGGGGGCCCGCACCACCGGTTCCGGGAGTTCTGGAGTCAGCAGCACGCCGCGGCCGACTGGCAGATCACCGTCTGAACCGACTCGAATAGCCGCAATTTCGTCCGCGCGCGGCGTCGATTGGGGAAGGTGGTCTGCATGCGCCAATACCTGAAGTTCTTCATCGACGGTGACTGGGTCGACCCGATACAGCCCGCGACCCTCGACGTCGACAACCCGCGCACCGAGCAGGTGTCGGGCCGGATCGCGCTCGGATCGGCCGCCGATGTGGACAAGGCCGTGCGGGCCGCCCGGGCGGCCTTCCCGGCCTGGTCGGTGACCAGCCGCGAGGACCGGCTGGCCGTGCTGGGCGCCATCCTCGCCGAGTACCAGAAGCGCATGGGCGACCTGGCCGAAGCGGTCGCCGAGGAGATGGGTGCCCCGCCCGGGCTGGCCGGCGGCCCGCAGGTCAACCTGGGCCTGGGCCACCTCGCCGCGGCCATCGAGGCCCTCACGAACTTCGAGTTCGAGTCCGACCGTGGCGCCACCCGGGTGATCAAGGAGCCGATCGGGGTCTGTGGGCTCATCACGCCCTGGAACTGGCCGCTGAACCAGATCGCGGCCAAGGTGTATCCGGCGCTTGCCGCGGGCTGCACCATGGTGCTCAAACCGTCCGAGGTGGCCCCCTACTCCGGTCAGATCTTCACCGAGATCATCAGCGCCGCAGGCCTTCCCGCCGGTGTCTACAACATGGTCTTCGGTGACGGCCCCGGTGTCGGTGCGGCCATCTCCGGTCATCCCGACATCGACATGGTGTCCTTCACCGGGTCCACCCGCGCCGGTATCGAGGTCGCCCGCAACGCCGCGCCCACCGTGAAGCGGGTGAGCCAGGAACTCGGCGGGAAGAGCCCGAACATCGTGCTCGACGATGACGCGTTCGCCAAGGGGGTGGCCGCCGGTGTCTCGGCGATGATGCTCAACAGCGGCCAGAGCTGTAATGCCCCCTCGCGCATGCTCGTGCCGAACTCCAGGATGGATGAGGCGGTGGCGATCGCCCGGGAGGTCGGCGCCGCGGTCACGGTCGGCGATCTGGAGGACAAGACGGCCATCGGGCCGGTCGCCTCCAAAATCCAGTTCGACAAGATTCAGGGGCTCATCCAGCAGGGCATCGATGCCGGCGCCGATCTGGTCGTCGGCGGTACCGGGCGCCCCGACGGGCTGGACACCGGGTACTACGTGCGGCCCACCGTGTTCGCGAACGTCAAGAACGACATGGTGATCGCCCGGGAGGAGATCTTCGGCCCGGTGCTCTGCATCCTGGGTTACGACGATCTCGATCAGGCCATCGAGATCGCCAACGACACCGATTACGGTCTGGCGGGCTACGTCTGGGCCGGTGACATCGAGAAGGCCCGCGAGGTGGCGCGCCGGATCCGCGCCGGCTCGGTGGCCATCAACCACGCCTTCGATATCGCCGCACCGTTCGGCGGGTACAAGTCCAGCGGCAACGGCCGCGAGTGGGGCGATTTCGGCTTCCACGAATACCTGGAGGTGAAGGCCGCCCTGGGCTACGCGGGTTAGAGCTACAACCCGGCGCCGGGATTCAGGATGCCCGCCGGGTCCAGCGCGGCCTTGATCTTGCGGTTGAGTTCCATCGCCTCGGGCCCCAGATAGCCTGCCAGCCAAGGTTTCTTGAGTCGCCCGACGCCGTGCTCGCCGGTGATGGTGCCGCCCAGCGACACCGCCAGGTCCATGATCTCGCCGAACGCCACCTCGGCGCGGCGGGCCATGTCGGCATCGGCGGGGTCGAAGACGATCAGCGGATGGGTGTTGCCGTCGCCGGCGTGGGCGATCACCGAGATCAGCAGATCGTGGTGGGCGGCGATCTTCTCGATGCCGGCCACCAGGTGGGCCAGCGCCGGCAACGGCACCCCGACATCCTCGAGCAGCAGTGACCCCTTGGCCTCCACCGCCGGGATGGCGTAGCGCCGGGCCACCACGAACGCTTCGCCCTCGGCCGGGTCGGAGGTCGAGAACACCTCCGTTGCACCGGCTTCGGTGAACACGCCGGCCATGAACTCGGCGTCCTCGGCCCCAGCGGGCCCGCGGTCGTCGGAGGCCGCGACCATCATCGCGGCGGCATTGCGGTCCAGCCCCATCTTCAGTTTGTCTTCGACGGCGTTGATGGCCACCGAATCCATGAACTCCAGCATGGACGGCCGGATACGCCCCGTGATGGTGACGACGGCGTCGGCGGCCGCCTGAACCGAGTCGAAGGTGGCGACCACGGTGCACGGTGTGTGCTGCGGTGGCAACAGTCGCAGGGTCACCTCGGTGATCACCCCGAGGGTGCCCTCGCTGCCGACGAACAGCTTGGTCAGGCTCAGCCCCGCAACGTCTTTCAGTCGTGGGCCGCCCAGGCGCACCGCGGTGCCGTCGGCCAGTACCACCTGCAGCCCCAGCACGTAGTCGGTGGTGACGCCGTATTTGACGCAGCACAGCCCGCCGGCGTTGGTGGCGATGTTGCCACCGATGCTGCAGATCTCGAAGGAGGACGGGTCCGGCGGGTACCACAGGCCGTATTCGGCGACCGCCGCCTTGACCTCGGCGTTGAGCAGACCGGGCTGGGCGACGGCGGTGCGGGTCGCCGGATCGACGGTGATATCGCGCATCCGCTCGGTCGAAAGCATCACCGCGCCGTCGAGCGCGGTCGCGCCGCCGGACAGTCCGGTACCCGCGCCGCGCGGCACCACGGCGATACCGTGGGCGGTGGCCCAGCGCARCACCGTCTGCACCTCCTCGGTGCGGCGGGGCCGCACCACGGCCAGCGCAGTGCCGGCGTCGGGGTCGGCGGCCCGGTCCTGGCGGTAGGACGCGACGATATCGGGGTCGGTGACAACGCTGCCCTCGGGCAGAGCGGCCACCAGGTCATCCAGCGCGGAACTCACGGCCGCCAGTCTAGGGTCGGCGGCGTTTGAACAGTTTGGCCAGTTCCTCGCGGGTGGTGGTGCCGGTCTTGGCCATGGCCCGGTAGATGTGGCCCTCCACCGTGCGCACCGAGAGGTTCAGCCGTTCCGCGATGACGCGACTGGAGCTGACACCCGCCGCAAGCAGCGCCACCACTTCGCGTTCCCGCGGTGTCAGCGGGATCCGCTCGGCGGCCTGTTCGGTCGCCGGAGTGACGACACCGCATTCGCGGGCCAGGTCATCGGCCCGGGTGGAGCAGGTCAGCATCGAACCGCGGCGTCCCTCATGCCGATAGATGATCGCGGCCTGGGCGGCCGCATCCGCCGCGGCCACCGGATCGCCCATCTGCTCGTATTCATCGGACAGCAGGCTCAGCGCGTGGGCCTCGCGATCGCGCAGCGCCGCGGCGAACCGGGCGGCCAAACCTGCCCGCGGACCGTCGACGATCGCTGCCAGCTCGGCCAGCCGGTCCGCGTGCGTCCGGTCGCCGAACTGGGCAGCGGTCTGCAGGCAGAACACCTCCGCGGCGAATTGCCGCTTCTCGCCGCACTTTTGGGCCGCCTCGGCCAGGATGTCGATCGCCTCGCCGACCGTGCCCTGGCTGGCCGACACCCAGGCCCGGCCCACGCTGCGTTCATGATCCAGGGACCGGAACGGGCGCTCCACGGCATCGAGGCCGTCCAGGATCTCGGCCGCCTCCTCGGTGGCTCCGCGCATCGCCGCCGCCGTCGCCCTGGCCACGCTGTAGCGGAACCCCCACCCGGTCGAGTGGCTCGCCATCACCACCGCGACCTGATCGAAAAGCTCGGCCGCGGTGTCGAGTCGGCCGCGGGCGAGGGCAGCCCGGGCCGCGATGGCAGGCCCCAGCGAATGGGCGACGCCGGGCAGATCGGTGGCCTCCAGCCGGGCCTGTTCGGCCACCTTCTCCGCGTCGGCGAGGCGACCGGCCAGGACCAGCGCGGTGAGCTCGGAGTCCGCCAGGTTGAACCGGATGTGCGGGGTGTCGAACGCATGCGCCGACGTCCGGTAGCCGATCTCGGTGAGGTCCAGCGCGTCGGCGGTGCGTCCGGCATCGGCGGCGACGGTGGCCAGCGCCCACGCGGCCTCGCTGCCGACGAACTCCGGAAGATTATGCAGGGAAAGCAGTTTCGCGCACCGCTCGGCTTCCTGCGGCTGATCCATGGCGAACCAGTACACGGTCAGGAACGCGTCGAGCCATTGCCGGCCGTCGGCGTTCAGCTCGGCGTACACCTCGTCGACATGAGACTTGGCGTCGGCCGGGCGGCGTAGAGCCCACAGCAGATTGCTGGCGCGCAGGTGGGCGAACCTGGCGCGCTCGGTGTCGGGCAGATCGGTAGTGCTCAAGCCGGCGAGCACGTCCTCGGCTTCCTGCCCGCGGAACAGCCAGGACAGCGCGTGCGCCCGCAGGTAGGTGGCCTCCGGACCGGCGCCGGCGTGTTCGGCGGCAGAGGCCAGGCGCTCGGCAAGGGACAGGTCGGCCAGCCGGGTCGCGCCCTGGGCCGCCCGCACCAGCAGCGCAGGGTTCGGGGTCAGATCCGAGTCGACGCTCAGGGTGGCCCGGCGCACCGCGACCCGCATGTCGTCGGCACGGTTGCCTGCCGCGAGTTCGGTGGCGATCCGGCCGCGCAGCCTGCGCAGCGTGGCCACCGGCGTCCGGGTCCGGCGCATCTCGCCGTAGAGCGGGTGCGATACCCGCGCCTCCACCCCGTCACCGTTGTCGTGCAGGGCGATCAGTCCGCGGACATTGGCCTCCTCGACCGCCTCGGTCGAGGTGATCCGCTGCAGGATCGACAGTTCCAGCGGCTCGGCGACGGCCAGGGCGTCCACCACATCGCCGACGGCCGGGGTCAGATCCCCGAACCGGGATTCGATCAGCTCCACCAGATTGGTCGGCAGGACCGGCAGGCCCACCCAGTGCCAGCTGCCGTCGCGCTGCTGCAGCCGGCCGTCGGTCAGCTCCTGCTCGACGATGTTGCGCAGATACAGGGCATTGCCGCGGGTCAGTTGCCAGAGCCGGTGCGCGGCGTCGGAGTCGACGGGCCCGTCCAGGGCCGCCGCGAGCAGTTCGGCGCTGTCCTGTTGCCGCAGCGGACCCACATCGAGCCGGTCGAACGGGTGGTCCTTCCAGATCTCGCGCACGCTGTCGGGGATGGGGTCACCTTCGCGCACGGTGAGGATCACCCGGGCCGCACCCCGCTGCACCACCTGGTGCAGCACGAATGCCGAGAGGTCGTCCAGCAGTTGCGCGTCGTCGATCCCGAGCAACGCGGGAGCGCCCCTCGGTGTCGAGGTGATCGCCTCGATCACACCCCGCACCAGCTGCAGGCGGTCCCCGTCGGGATCGCCGGCCCAGGCCGCGAACGCGCCGAGCGGCAAACCCCTGGCGGCCGTCGTCCCGACGATCCAGCGCGGGTTCGCCCCCTTCAGGGCCTCCCGGACCAGACGGCTCTTGCCGACGCCCGCGGCCCCGGAGACCACGATCCCGCTGAGGTCCGGTGCCGTCACGGCCGCCCGAATGGTGTGTATCTCCGCCGCTCTCCCCACGAGTGGCCAATTCACGCGCACGTCAGCAGCGTAGGAGTCGTGATGGCGTTGTGCAGGGTAAACGCGGAGTTCAGGCGTTGGGCCCCGGCTCGACGGGTCGGTCGAGTTCTCGCAGGGACGGCAGCCCGATGGCCGCCAGGCCGAGCAGCAGCATCGGTAGCGACAACGCCAGGAAGGTCGTCTGCAACCCCGCCGAGTCGGCGAGCGGGCCGGCGAGCACCAGGCCGAGCGGGCCCGCCGCGTAGGCCAGCGAGCCCATCACACCGACCACCCGGCCGCGCAGATGCGCCGGGGCATTGGTCTGCATGACGTAGTTGTAGATCGGCTGGATCGGCCCGTAGACGAAGCCGACCACCGCCGAGAGCGACAGGATCACCGGCAGCGGCGGCAGGAACGCGATGATCGTCATCGCCACGCCGAGGGTGATGACAGCGATGAGCATGGTGACGCGGCGCTTGACGAATGTGGCCAGCACCGCATAGCTCAGTGCGCCGATGAGACCACCGATGGACAGCGCCATCAGCACCCAGCCCAGCTGCGCGGGCTCATTGCGGTCGGTGAAGTACTTGGGGAACAGCACCGCTTCCATCGGCATGTAGAGCCCGGTAGCGGTCAGATCGATGATCGCGAGGGTGCGCAGCACCTTGAGGTTCCACACGAACTTCAGGCCCTCGACGACACCGGTCCACACCTTGTCGGGCAGCGCACTGCGGTCGGGCTTTCCGGTGCCCTCCAATTTCAGCACCGAGATGGCCGCAATGGAACAGCCGAAGGCGGCCGCGGTCACCCACATCGTCTCGATACCGCCGAGGGTGGCGATGAGCATCCCGCCGATACCGGGCCCGACGATGTAGGCCAGGTTGAACACGGCCTCGTAGACGCTGTTGGCGTGGTCCAGCGTCCAGCCCGCCCGGGTTGCCGCCTCGGGCAGCATGGTTTCCCGGGCCGTCATACCGGCCGGATCGAATGCCGCACCCAGCGCGGCCAGTCCGGCCAGCACCGCGACGTTGATGGCGTCGACTCCGAAGATCAGCGCCACCACCGGGACGGCGGCCACCGACAGCGCCGACAGCAGATCGGAGATCATCGAGACCCGGCGGCGGCCGATGTAATCCACCGCGGCACCGGCGATCACCGTGGACACCAGCAGCGGCAGGGTGCCCGCCATCGCCACCACGGACGCCTCGACGGCAGAACCGTTGCGCTGCAACACCAGCCATGGGAACGCGATCATCGAGATACCGTTGCCGGCGCCGGCCATCAAGGCGGCGAACAGGATCAGGTACGCCGGACCGCGGCTGCGAGTGTTCATCGGTATCGCGGCGAATCTAGCAGCGCGATCACCGGCGGGACCATCGAATTTCTCCCGACGGTGCAGGATGGACGGGTGCCTGTAGGACAGCCCGGGGAGCGACGCCTCCCGCATCCGCGGACCGGACGGCGATTCCCGTCGCCGGTCCCGCCCGGTGCGGGATGGCCCGGTGACCCGGCCCGCCCGGACACTCCGGTCGCCCACGACGGGGCCGACGTGGCCGATCTGGCGGGCCGACTGCGCACCGTCGCCGAACTGGACGCCGAGACCAGTGTGTGCCGGGCCTGCCCGCGGCTGGTCGAGTGGCGCGAGGAGGTGGCGGACACCAAACGGCGGGCTTTCGCGGAGGAGCCGTACTGGGGGCGCCCGGTCCCGGGGTGGGGGGCGCGCCGGCCCAAGGTGCTGATCGTCGGGCTGGCGCCGGCCGCGCACGGCGCCAATCGCACCGGCCGGGTGTTCACCGGTGACCGGTCCGGGGACCAGCTGTTCGCGTCGCTGTACCGGGCCGGCCTGGTGAACTCACCGCTGAGCGTGGATGCCGCGGACGGTCTGCGCGCCAACGGGGTTCGTATCGTGGCGCCGGTGCGGTGCGCGCCGCCGGCGAACAAGCCGACCCCGGCCGAGCGGGCCACCTGCGCACCCTGGCTGCAGGCCGAATGGCAGCTGGTGTCCCCGCATGTGCGGGTTGTGGTGGCGCTCGGCGGGTTCGCCTGGCAGGTGGTGCTCGGCATGTTGGCCGATCAGCTTGCCGGGCAACCGAAACCGGTGTTCGGGCATGCGGTGCGCTATCCGCTGCCGTCCGGGCTCACCCTGGTGGGCTGCTACCACCCCAGTCAGCAGAACATGTTCACCGGCCGGCTCACCCCGGCGATGCTCGACGACGTCTTCACCCTCGCCGCCGGACTTGCGCACAAGTAGTGACGCTCAGCGTTACGAATCGTGCGGAAATCGCGGGGGCTGGGAACGAACGGGGCGCCGCGGGCGTTGCAACCTTAATGCGTCTTTCCGTTCTCGACCTCGTCCCGGTCCGCAGCGATCAGAGCACCTCGGATGCGCTGGCGGCGACGGTGCGACTGGCTCAGACCGCCGACCACCTCGGATACACCCGGTACTGGGTGGCCGAGCACCACAACATGGCCTCGGTCGCCGCGACCAGCCCGCCGGTGGTGCTGGCCTACCTGGCCGCCCAGACCTCCCAGGTGCGGCTCGGCTCGGGTGGGGTGATGCTGCCCAACCACGCGCCGCTGGCCGTCGCCGAGCAGTTCGCCCTGCTGGAGGCCGCCGCCCCCGGCCGTATCGACCTGGGGATCGGGCGTGCACCCGGGTCGGACCCGGTGACGTCGATGGCGCTGCGCGGTGCCCGAGCCCAGAACGACGAGGACATCGAGCGCTTCCCCGAATACCTCGACCACGTCGCGGCGCTGATGAGCACCCGCGGAGCCCGGGTCGAACTGTCCCGCGGCATGCTGGCCCAGCAGGAATACGTCCTCAAGGCCACCCCGGCCGCGGTCGGTGAGCCCCGGCTGTGGCTGCTGGGTTCGTCGATGTACTCGGCACACCTGGCCGCCGCCAAGGGCCTGCCCTACGTGTTCGCCAACCACTTCTCCGGGCAGGGCACCGCCGAGGCGCTGGCCGCCTACCGCGCCGAGTTCCGGCCCAGTGAGCTGCTGACCGAACCGACCACCTTCATGACGATCAACGCGTCGGTGGCCGATACCCGCGACGAGGCGCTGCGGCTGCTGCTGCCCAACCTGCAGATGATGGCCCGGCTGCGCACCGGTCGCACCCTCGGCCCACTCGATCTCGTCGAGGACGCCGAAGCCGCGCAGCTCTCCGCGCAGGAACAGCTGATCGTCGACTCGGGTCTGGCCCGCACCGTGGTGGGTGACCCGGCCGAGGCAGCCGACCAGATCCGGTCGGTGGCAGCACAATTCGATGTCGATGAGGTGATGGTCTCACCCGTGGCCTCCGCGTTCCGGGGCACCGATGTGCGCACCGCGCCGGGCCGGGACCTGACGCTGGAACTGCTCGCCAAAGAGCTGCTCTAGGGCGAGAGCACCACCACCGGGATCGGGCGGGTGGTGCGCTTCTGGTAACCGATATAGCGGTCCTTGTTCCCGCGCATGTCGTTGACGATCCGCCACAACCGCGGGAAGTCGGGATCGTCGGGGAACACCGCCCTGGCGGTCACCGGAAACCGCTTCGGGCCGACGTTGATCTCGACCCGCGGGTTGGCCTTCAGATTGTGATACCAGCCCGGAGCCTTGGGTTCGCCGCCCTTGGAGGCCACCACCAGGTAGTCGGCGCCGTCGCGGGCATAGGTCAGCGAGTTCGCGCGCTGCTGCCCGGTCTTGGCGCCCACGGTGTGCAGGATGAGCGCCGGCGGACCGAACGGGATGGTGTGCCCGATCCGCCCGTCGGTCGCCTTGTAGAGCTTGTCGTGCAGCAACAGCATCGGGAGGCCGATGTAACGCTCCCACGGAGGCATACCCATGGGCTCAATCCTGCGCGGCTTCGTCGAGTTGCGCCAGTGCCGCGCGCAGCAGCCGTCCGGACTCTTCCCGATCGGCGTCGCGGCGCACCAGCATGCCCTTGGCGAAGGCCAGCTTGTCGCCGTCGTGCCGGGGTACCACGTGCAGGTGGATGTGGAACACACTCTGAAACGCCGCTTTGCCGTCGTTGATGGCGATGTTGTTGCCGTCGGCGTGCAGCCCCGAGGCCCGGGCGGCGCGGGCGATGCGCTGCCCGAGGACGGCCATCGCGGCGACCGTCGCCGGCGGGGTGTCGGTCAGATCCACCGCGTGTTGCTTGGGGAACACCAGGGTGTGCCCGCGGGTGAACGGCCGGATGTCGAGGATCGCCAGCAGGTCCTCGTCCTCGTGGATACGGATGGCAGGGGCGTCACCGGCGGCGATGGCGCAGAACACGCAGGACATGCCGCCACGGTAGCCGCTGCGCGTCCTCTAGAGTTCGGCCATGGGACTGTTCGGTGGCTCGGACGACGATCTGCACCGCCGGGTCGAGGAGTTGGAGCGCCGCGTCGCCGCGTTGGAGCGGGCGCTGCACACCGGTTATCGGCAGTCGGGGGAGCTCACCGAGACGTCCGGCTCGGAGATCGGTGACCCGCGGTCGGGCGTCACCGAGATGGTGCGCCAGTTGGCCCTGCAGGGCAACAAGATTGCGGCGATCAAGCTGCTGCGCGACGAGACCGGGATGGGTCTGCGGGAGGCCAAGAACGCCGTCGACCGGCTGGCCTAACGCCGCAGCGCCGCCCGCCAATGTGCGAGTTTGTCGGCGAACCGCATGGTGTGCGCCGGGCTTGTCGACGGCAGCCGGAGGCCGCGGACCGCGGGGGCGGCGCGCACCAGGCGATGGTAGTTGGCCTCGGCGGCGGCTCCGTTGAACAGTAGTAGATCGATCTGCGGACGATCCCGCAGAAATGCGCCGAAATCGTTGGGCACCATGCTGTCCCGTTCCACCGCGGCGTCCAGGCTGCCGGCGCGACGGCAGGACCGCAGCACATCCCACACCGCGATCTGGTGTCCGGCGAGTTCGGAAACCCGCTGTTCGTACGGTGCTGCGCCGTCGAATCCGAGGATGTCGGCCATGACCGGCCAGAAGGCGTTGCGCGGATTGCCGTAATACTGCCCCGATGCCAGCGACATCACGCTGGGCATGTTGCCCAGGATCAGCACGGTGGGGTCGGCACCGACGATCGGCGGCAGTCCGTGCAGCAATTCGTTCACCGACCCGATGATGCCTGCCCGCCGGTATAGGTTGGCCCGGTGGGTAGCGACTTCGATATCGAGGCCTCGGGTCTGCTCGACGGCTTGGAGGGCAGGGCCCGCGCCGACCGGGCCGAATTGATCCCGTGGTTGCTCGACCAGGGTGTGACGATCGAGCAGATCCGGGATTCCGATGAGCCGGTGCTGCTGGCATCGCGACGGATCCTCGGCGACGACGGCGACTACGTATCCGCGCGCGAGATCAGCGACAGCACCGGAATCAATCTGGATTTGCTGCAGCGTATCCAGCGGGCGCTCGGCCTGCCGCGGGTGGACGACCCGGACGAAGCCGCGCATCTGCGGGTCGACGGTGAGATTGCCAGCTATGCACGGCATTTCGTCGACATGGGCATCGATGAGGACAATATCGTTCTGGTCGTCCGGGCGCTGGCGGACGGGTTGTCGAAGACGGCGGAGGCGATGCGGTTCACCTCGATGGCGGCGGTGATGGCGCCGGGCGTCAGTGAGCTCGACGTCGCCGTCGCCTCCGAAGCATTGTTGCGACAGGTAAATCCGCTGCTCGGCCCGATGATCGAGGACATGCTGCGGCTGGAGCTGCGGCGCACCATGGAGACGGACGCGGTGACCGCGGGGGAGCGGGCCGCGGGCCGCCCCCTTCCTGGTGCGCGCGAGGTAACGGTCGCGTTCGCCGATCTGGTCGGTTTCACCAAGCTGGGGGAGGCGGTGCCGCCGGAGGAACTGGAGGGGCTGGCGAACCGCCTCGTCGAGGCCACCCATGACGTGGTGGCGCCGCCGGTGCGGTTCATCAAGTCGATCGGTGACGCCGTGATGCTGGTGAGTCCGGAGCCGCTGGCCCTGCTGACGACGATGTTGGCGCTGCTGGAAGCCGCGAGCGCCGACGACGAGTTCCCCCGGCTACGCGTCGGTCTGGCGTCCGGGATGGCGGTCAACCGCAGCGGCGACTGGTTCGGCAGCCCGGTCAACCTGGCCAGCCGGGTCACCGGCGCGGCCCGGCCCGGTGCCGTCCTGGCGACCGAAGCGGTGCGGGACGCGGTCGGCGACGACTCCGGGGTCGAATGGTCCTTCGCCGGTGCCAAACGCCTCAAGGGCATCAGGGACGACGTGAAGTTGTTCCGGGCACGGTACGTGTCGGGTCAGCCGTGATGTCCAGTGTCGCGCTCAGCCGGCCGAAAAGCGGCGCAGCCGCAGGCTGTTGGTCACCACGAACACCGAACTGAAGGCCATCGCGGCACCGGCGATCAGCGGGTTGAGCAGCCCCGCGGCCGCCAGCGGCAGGGCGGCGATGTTGTAGGCGAACGCCCAGAACAGGTTGCCCTTGATGGTGCCCAGGGTGGCCCGCGACAACCGGATGGCGTCGACGGCGGCACGCAGATCGCCGCGCACCAGCGTCAGATCCGAAGCCTCGATGGCCACATCGGTGCCGGTCCCCATGGCCAGCCCAAGATCGGCCTGCGCCAGTGCCGCGGCGTCGTTGACGCCGTCGCCGACCATGGCGACCACCCGGCCGTCGGCCTGCAGGCGTTTGATCTCGTCGACCTTGCCCGCAGGCAGCACATCGGCGACCACGCGCTCGATACCCAAGTGCGCGGCCACCGATTCCGCGGCGCGGCGATTGTCGCCGGTCAGCAGCACCGGGGTGAGCCCGAGCGCCCGGAAACCCGAAACAGCCTCGGCGGCATCGTCCTTGATGGTGTCCGCGACCACGACGACGGCACGGATCTGACCGTCGGTGGCGAACCAGATCGGCGTCTGCCCCTGTTCGGCGGCCGCATCGGCGGCCCGGACCAGCTCCCCGGGCGTCGTCAACGACCAGTCGTCACGCAGCCAGCTGACCCGTCCGGCGGCGGCCGCCCGGCCGTCCACCACACCGGTCACCCCGAGGCCACCGTGATTCTCGAAGTCGGTGACCGCGGGCAGCGGCCCGCGTTCGGCGGCGTGGCCGGCGATGGCACGGGCGATCGGATGCTCGGAGCCGTTCTCCAGGGCGCCGACCGATCTCAATACGGCGTCCGGGTTTTCGCCGTCGGCGGCATACACCGCCACCACCGACATACGACCGGTGGTGATGGTCCCGGTCTTGTCGAGCACCACGGTGTCGACCCGGCGGGTCGACTCGAGCACCTGCGGGCCCTTGATCAGGATGCCCAGCTGCGCTCCGCGGCCGGTGCCGACCAGCAGCGCCGTCGGCGTGGCCAGGCCCAGCGCGCAGGGGCAGGCGATGATCAGGACGGCGACAGCGGCGGTGAACGCGGCAGCGACCGATCCGTCACCGAAGATCAACCAGCCCAGCAGGGTCAACAGTGACAGCACCATGACGATCGGCACGAAGACCGCCGAGACCCGATCGGCGAGACGCTGCACCTCGGCCTTGCCGCTCTGTGCCTCGGAGACCAGCCGCGCCATCTGCGCGAGCTGGGTGTCGGCCCCGATGTGGGTGGCGCGCACCTCAAGACGCCCGCCCACGTTCACCGTCGCACCGACGACGTTGTCGCCCTCGGTCACCTCGACCGGCACCGGCTCCCCGGTGAGCATCGACGCATCGACGGCGGATCTGCCCGCGGTGATCACGCCGTCGGTCGCGATCTTCTCGCCGGGGCGCACCACGAATACGTCACCGACGGCGAGTTGGCTTATGGGAATGCGGATTTCGGTGGCAGCGTTTCCCCCCGTCGTTGCGCTCGCCCCGTCTCGCAGCACCGCGACGTCCTTGGCGCCCATGTGCAACAGCGCGCGCAGCGCGGCGCCGGACTGACGTTTGGCGCGTGCCTCGAAGTAGCGCCCGGCGAGCAGGAAGGTCGTCACCGCCGCGGCGACCTCCAGGTAGAGGTGCGGCTCTGAGCTGGTGGAGATCAGCTCGAACGGCATCTTCATCCCTGGCATGCCGGCGTGGGTGAAGAACAGCGCCCACACCGACCACGCGTAGGCGGCGATCACACCCACCGAGATGAGGGTGTCCATCGTCGCCGCACCGTGGCGCAGATTCGTCCAGGCCGCCTTGTGGAACGGCCAGGCGCCCCACACCACGACCGGTGAGGCCAGTGTGAAGGCCAGCCACTGCCAGTTGTCGAACTGCAGCACCGGGACCATCGACAGCAGCACCACCGGTACGGCCAGTGCCGCCGAGATCAGCAGCCGCTGACGCCAGGGCGCCGACTCGTCGGGCTCGTCGGGTTCGGTGGGAGCAGCGTCGTTTTCGGGCGGCAGCGCCGCGGTGTAACCGGTCGCCTCGACCGCGGCCACCAGGTCCTCCGGTGAGACGCTGTCGGGGAAATCGACCCGAGCCTGCTCGGTGGCGAAGTTCACGCTGGCCTGGACACCGTCGATACGGTTGAGTCGCTTCTCGATTCGCGCCGCGCACGACGCACAGGTCATGCCGCCGACGTCGAGCGTCAGAGTGCTCATGCTGACAGGGCGGGACTCACGTCGTACCCGCTGTCCTCGATCGCGGCGGTGACGGCGCCGACATCGGCGCTACCGTCCACGGTGACTTTGCCGCCGGCCAGGTCGACATCGACGGAGGTGACGCCGGCCAATGGGGTGACCGCAGCGGTGATCGCCGACACGCAGTGGCCGCAGCTCATACCTTGGACCTCAAGAACCATGCTCATGCCGCCATGATATACCGGTAGGGGGTATGGGTAAATAGCTTCGTTCTGCGAGGAGGAACACATGATGCGCACACCGGCAAAGGTGATCGCGACAGCCGCGGTCGCCGCGCTGCTGCTGGCCGGCTGTACCGATCAGTCGGCTCAGACCAGCGGGGATGGTCATACCGACCATGACCACGGGACCAGTCACAACGGCAGCGGTGCGAGCCCGGGGCCGGCCGTCGACGGCGCCTCGGCGCACAACAACGAGGACGTCATGTTCGCCCAGCACATGATCCCGCACCACAGTCAGGCGGTGGAGATGGCCGACATCCTGCTGGCCAAGGATGATGTCGACGCGCGCGTGACCGAACTCGCCAAGGAGATCAAGGCGGCGCAGGCTCCCGAGATCGAGCAGATGCAGGGCTGGCTGACCAGTTGGGGTAACCCGCCGATGCCGGCGATGGACCACGGCTCGATGGAGGGCATGGTGGCGCCCGCCGATATCGAGAAGCTCAAGGCGGCCTCCGGCCCAGAGGCCACCACACTGTTCCTGAACCAGATGATCGGTCACCACGAGGGCGCGATCACGATGGCGAAGAGCGTGCTCGACGGCGGTCAGTTCGAGCCGGCCAAGACCATGGCGAAGGCGATCATCGACAGCCAGCAGCACGAGATCGACGAGATGAAGGCGATTCTCGACTCGCTCTAGGCGTTACTGCGCCGGGTAGGTGATGCCCTCCGAGGGCTGCACGATCACGAAGCCCTGTCCATGGAAGGCGACCTGCACCGCTTCGCCGGACCCGCGACCGATCAGGGCGCCGGCCTTGAAGCTGGTCTTGAGCTGGGTCTGCAGGTTCGCCGACCAGGCCACCACCGCATTGGTGTCGGCAAAGGTCGGCGCCTCGGCAGCATTGAGCACCACCGGGGGGCCGTCGGTGGTCAGGGCGACCCACCCGCTGCCGCGCAGCGTGGTGTTGAACAGTCCGCCGGTGGCGATACTGCCGCCCTTGACCCGCTCGATGTTCCAGTCCAGGCTCGCCGAGAAGGCCAGCACGTTCTTGCCGCTGATGGACAGCCCGGAGTTGGTCAGCTGCAGCAGGTGCACGTAGTTGGCCTGCTCGGCGAGAAAGACGTCGCCCTGGCCCTGGCAGCGCATCAAGGGCAGTCCCTCGCCGGTCAGCGCCTTCTTCAAGAATTTCCCGGCGCCGCCGCCCTCGAAGGCGAAGTCCACATTGCCCTGGTAGGCGACCATGGAGCCCTGCCGCGCCATGAACGGCTCACCGAGCCGGACGCGCAGCAGCCGCTCGTTCTGCAGGGCGATCGCCTTGGATTCCTTCTCGCTGAACCGGCCGTYGATCAGCTCGCCGCTGATGCCGGCGAAGCCGTCGCCCTGGGGCTGGGGTGCCTGGCCATGAGGGTCATGATGCTGGGCCGCCTGCTGCGGCGCACCCTGGGGTTCGAACTGCTGGGCGGGCGGCGCCTGCGCCCGTGCGCCGCCGAGCGGCGCGGTGTGGACCTGTCCCTGCTGGGATACCTGATCGGTCCAATTCTGGCCGTCATACCAGCGGTACTCGAAGCGGCCCTCGGGGTCGCGCAACCATTGACCACTCACCGTGTACTCCTCAACAACTCAGCCGATTCGATGCGTACAGGATCACCTTAGGCTGGCATTCTTGGATGTATGGCAGGTGACGAGATCGACCGGGTCCGGGCGAAGAGCGCATTGGCAGTGGTCAAGGAGCATCCGGGGATGGTGCTGTTCCTGGCCTCGCCGGCGATCCTCGCGGTGGCCGCCGTCTGGTGGCTGGCCGGTGCCGGCTGGGCGGGACTGCTGCTGGTCGCGCTGGTGCTGGGCGGCGGAGTGGCCCTGCTCAGAAAGCGCTAGCACCGATCATCAGGGCTTTCGCTGTGTGAGAACACTGCCCACCGCGCGTTGTAACGGTGTAATCATGTAATCATGAGACATCATCAGCACGGGCGGCGCGGCTCCGCCGACGCCGTCACCGATGCCGCGGACTGGTTCGCCGGGCGCCTGCCCGACGGCTGGTTCGCCGGTGATCCGACCGTTGTGGTCGATCGCGAAGAAATCACGGTGATCGGGCAGTTACCCGAATCCGACGGTGACGAGAGTGCGGCCCGGGCCTCCGGCCGGGTGGCCAAGTTCCGCGAGGAAACCCGCGGCGAGCGGATGCGCATCGCCGACGAGGCCCAGGATCGCTTCGGTCGCAAGGTCTCGTGGGGTGTGCAGGCCGGCGGTGAACGCACCCTGTTCACCCATATCGCCATCCCGGTGATGACCAGGCTCAAACAACCGGAGCGCCAGGTGCTCGACACCCTGGTCGATGCCGGTGTCGCCCGCTCACGCTCGGATGCCTTGGCGTGGTCGGTGAAACTGGTCGGCGAGCACACCGAGGAATGGCTGGCCAAGCTGCGCGAGGCCATGACCGCGGTCGACGATGTGCGCGCGGAGGGCCCGAACCTGTAGTGATGTCGGCGCTCGACTCAGCGAACGTCAGCGCGCCGAAGTAGCTCGATGGCGACGTGGGTGCCGCCCAGCGCCGAGGTCTGYGACAACGGATCCAGGGCGGCGCCGTCGACCAGCAGATTGCGGTTCACGCCGTAGGTCTGCGGCGCCGCACCGGAGCGTGGATCGAAAACCCCCGAACCCCAACCGTGTTCCATCACCACCAAACCACGGCGGGGCCGGTCCGACAGCGCTGCGGTGATCTCGACCGAGCCGACCGCCGACGTCACCCGCACGGTGTCGCCATCGCCGATGTCCAGTGCGGCCCCATCCTCGGGGTGGACGAAGACGACGTTGCGCTTTCCGGACGGATGCAGGCCGGGCAGTTCGTTGAGCCACGAGTTCATCGCGTGCCGGTTGCGCCGGTTGCCCAGCAGGAAAGGGAAGTCCGGCTCCGTGCGGGGGCCGGCGCCCGCCAGCAGCTCGCGGGTGCGCGCGACGAACTCCGCCGGTGCCACCTGCACCTTCTTGTCCGGGGTCCGCAGCGCGGCGCGGAAATGCCCGAACTCGCGGGGCCCCAGCACCAGGCCGTGCGGATTGTCACGCAGATCCCGCCATTTCAGCTTGCGGCCGTTGACCTTCCGGGACGTCGCGATCATCAACCGGTTGATCCAGTGCGGACCGAACGCCAGGCCGGGACGTCCGGTCGCAGCGGCGGCCCGCCGGCTGGACCGGATGAAACCGTTGAGACCGCGGGCACCGAACAGCGGCCGCTTCATCGCCAGCGCCAGGTCCACGAAGATCCGCCACTCCTCACGGGCCTGCGGCGGCGGGTCGACGGCCCGGGCACCGAACTGGACGAACGGTTCGTCGTGCATGCTGCTGGTGAAGGCCAACAGGTCGTCGCGCTCCAACCAGTGCACCGCGGGCAGCAGCCAGTGCGCGTGACGGTGGCTCTCGCGTTGCACGAAATCGATGGCCACCAACAGATCCAGCTGTTGCAGGGCGGAATCGAGCCGGGCGCCGTCGGGACCGGATATCACCGGGTTGCCGGAGTTGATCACCAACGCCCGGATCTGTCCTTGCCCGGGCGTGAGGATCTCATCGGGCAGTTCGGCCAGCGCGTGGGCGCCGGCCACCATCTCGCGCCCGGCCACCCGGCTGCGGTGCGGCGCGGTCTCGGCCAGACCGGCCAGTCGAAGCGTGTCGACGTAGCCGGGTTCGAACCGGCGGCCGCCGGGCCGGTCCATCCGGCCGGTGATGACGTTGAGCACATGCCCCAGCCATTCGGCGACGGTGCCGGTCTCCTGTAGGGACACCCCGGTCCGGGTGATCACCATCGCACCGGGCGCCGCAGCGAAATCCCGTGCCAACTGCTCGATCTCATCGCAGGGGATATCGCAGCGGGCGGCCAGATCGGCGAGGTCGCACGCGGCCACCAGCGCACGGATCTCCGGCATGCCGGAAGCCAGGTCGGCACAGTCACCCACGTGTTCGAGGCGGGCGTCCAGGATGACCTTGACCATCGCCAGCAGCAGCGCCCAGTCCTGGCCCGGGTGCACGGCCAGATGGGTGTCGGCCTTGTCTGCGGACTCGGTACGCACCGGGTCGACCACCACGATGCGCGCGCCGTGCCGCTGACGATCCAGTGCGCGGCGCCACCCGCCGGGCGCGGACTCCAGCCAATTCCAGGCGCTGACAGCCGGGTTCGCGCCGACCAGCAGGAAGAAGTCGCAGTTGTCGATATCGGAGACCGGCACCATCAGGGCCGATCCGTACATCGCCTGCGCGACCACGTGGACGGCATTCTGGTCCACCGACCCGACGGCATAGCGATTGCGGGTACCGACCGCGTCCAGCCAGCCGTTCATGAACACCAGGTTCGACGACGAGTAGCCGGCCGGGTTCCCGTAATAGGCGCCGACCGCGTCCGGCCCGTCGGCGTCGATCAAACGGTTCATCCGGTCGGCAATGTCGCGCAACGCCTCGTCCCACGAGGCCTCGACGTAGCGGTCGCCGTCCCGGCGCATCGGTGCCACCACGCGGCGCGGATGCTCGACCACCGCGGCCGCGGTGCGCCCCTTCGCGCAGAAATCGTGCCAGCTGTGCGGGTTGAGTTTGTCCGCGGCGATCTTGCGGACCCGGTTGTCCTCGACGGTGATCTCCACGCCGCACGTTGCCAGGCAGTACCGGCAGAAGGTGTGCACGGTGTCGGCCATATCGCCATACTGCCCAACGGGTTCCGGCGCTGTCCGGGGATTGGAATTGAGCAGGGTGCTTGATCGGGCTCGGCTACTTCCCGTCGCTCCGCAGCGCTGAACTCGCCCCGACCGACATCGCCCAGTACTCGCCGTGGCGTTCCAGCAGTTCGGTATGGGTGCCCCGCTCCACGATGCGCCCGGCCTCCATCACCAGGATCTGGTCCGCGTCGCGGATGGTGGACAGCCGGTGCGCGATGATGAAACTGGTCCTGTCCCGCCGCAATTCGGCCATCGCCTGCTGGATCAGCAATTCGGTTCGGGTGTCCACCGAACTGGTCGCCTCGTCCAGGATCAGCAACGCCGGCCGGGCCAGCACCGCCCGGGCAATGGTGATCAGCTGTTTCTCACCGGCGCTGATGGCGCCACCGTCATCGCCGACCCGGGTGTCGTACCCGTCGGGCAGGGTCTGCACGAAACGCTCGACGTGCGCGGTGCGGGCAGCCTCGTGCACTTCGTCGGGTGTGGCGTCGGGGCGGCCGTAGGCGATGTTGTCGTAGATGGTGCCGCCGAACAACCAGGTGTCCTGCAGCACCATGCTGATCCGGGCGCGCAGCACCTGGCGGGGCAGCGACGCGATATCCACCCCGTCGATCGTGATCCGGCCCGCGTCGATGTCGTAGAAGCGCATCAGCAGATTCACCAGCGTGGTCTTGCCCGCACCGGYCGGGCCGACGATGGCCACCGTCGAGCCGGGCTCGGCGATCAGGGACAGATCCTCGATCACCGGGGTGTCGGGCCGGTAACCGAACGAGACATGCTCGAACTCGACGCGACCGCCCCTGGAGGCCGGCGCGGCGGCGGTGGGTTCGGCCGACTCTTCCGGCGCGTCGAGCAGATCGAAAATCCGCTCCGCGCTGGCAATCCCGGACTGCAGCGAGTTGTACATCGATGCGACCTGCGTCAGCGGCTGGTTGAACTGGCGAACGTACTGGATGAACGCCTGGATGCCGCCCAGCGTGATCTGACCGGTGGCGACCTGGATACCGCCGACGACCGCGACCGCCACATAGCTGAGGTTGCCGATGAACGTGGTGGCCGGCGAGACCAGTCCGGACAGGAACTGGGCGCCCAGACTGGCGCGGTACACCTCACCGTTGAGTTCGGTGAACCGTTCGGCGGCCGCGGCACGGTGACCGTAGGTCTTCACCACGGTGAATCCGCTGTAGGTTTCCTCGATATGGGCGTTGAGCCGGCCCGTGTTGGTCCACTGCGCCACGAACAGCTTCTGTGAGCGACGGGCGATGGTGCGGGTCGCCAGCAGCGACAGCGGCACCGTCACCACCGTGATCAGAGCCAGCAGCGGCGAGATCGTCAGCATCGCCACCAGCACGGCCAGCACCGTCACCAACGCGGTCAGCAGTTGGCTGATCGTCATGGCCAGCGAGGACTGCACGTTGTCGACATCGTTGGTGACGCGGCTGAGCAGTTCGCCGCGCTGCCGGCCGTCGACATAGGACAACGGCAGTCGGTGCACCTTGTGCTCGATCTCGGTGCGCAGCGCCGCCATGGTGCGCTGCACCACCACGTTGAGGATGCGGGCCTGCAACCAGACCAGCAGCGCGGCAACCAGATACAGACCCAGCGCGAGCGAGAGGGTGTGCGCGACGGCGGTGAAGTCGACCCCCCGGCCGGGCACCACGTTCATCCCGGAGAGCAGATCGGCGAAGGTTCCCTCACCACGGGCCCGGGCCGCCTCGACGGCCTGATCCTTGCTGAGCCCGGCGGGCAACTCGCGGCCGATCACTCCGTTGAACAACAGGTCGGTGGCGTGACCGAGGATACGCGGCCCGATCACACCGATCGCGATACCGCCCACGGCGAGCGCGATCACCAGTGCGGTCAGACTGCGTTGCGGGGCCAGCCGTTTCAGCAGCCGGACCGCCGCGCCCGTGAAATCGCGCGACCGTGCCGCCGGGGGTTCCGCCATACCGCGGATCGGCCTGGTCATCCCCGCACCGACTGCGAGTCCACGAATTCCGCGTAGGTGGGGCAGTCCGTCAGCAGCGCCTCGTGGGTGCCCGCGCCGACCACCCGGCCGTCGTCGATGACGATCACCTGATCGGCCTGCGCCACCGTCGAGATCCGCTGCGAGACGATGATCACCGTCGCTGTCGCGGACACCTCGCGCAGTGCCGTGCGCACCCGGGCGTCGGTGTGCACGTCCAGTGCCGAGAACGCATCATCGAACAGGTAGATCGCCGGTCGCCGGATCACCGCGCGGGCGATGGCAAGTCGCTGCCGCTGGCCGCCGGAGAAGTTGATCCCGCCCTGCGCGACGCGCATCTGCAGGCCGTCGGGATGAGCGCGGACGAAATCGTCGGCGGCCGCTACCCGAAGCGCGTCCCACATCTCGTCCTCGGTCGCGGATGCCCTGCCGTAGTGCAGGTTGTCGGCGATGGTGCCGGAGAACAGGTACCCACGCTGCGGCACCAATCCGACAGTCGCCCACAGGTCTTCGGGATCGAAATGGCGCACGTCGACGCCGTCGAGGCGGATGGTTCCCGCCGTGACGTCGTACAGCCTGCTGATCAGGGATATCAGGGTGGATTTGCCCGAACCGGTGCTCCCGACGATCGCGGTCACCGTGCCGGGCCCGGCGGTGAACGAAACATCCTGCACGACGGCGCGATCCGCGCCCGGATAGCTGAAGGTGGCGCCGGCCAGGTGCACCTCGCCGGCGACKGGAGCGGGGGCGGGGTCCTGCGGTGCCGTGATCTCCGGTGCGGTGGAGAGCACTTCGGTGATCCGCTCGGCGCACGCCGACGCGCGGGGCAGCAGCACCACCAGGAAGGTGGCCAGCAGGACCGCGTACAGGATCTGCATGAAGTAGGCCAGGAACGCGATCAGCGAACCCACCTGCATCTGGCCGTCGTCGATGCGCTGCCCGCCGAACCAGATGAGGGCGACGCTGGAGATGTTGATGACCAGCGTCGTCACCGGCAGCATCAGCGCCTGCCAGCGCCCGGCGCTCAGCGCGGTATCGGTGAGCGCCCGGTTGGCCTCGTCGAACCGGCTGCGTTCCAGGGGTTCGCGTGCGAAGGCCCGGATCACCCGGATCCCGGAAAGCTGTTCGCGCATCACCCGGTTGATGTTGTCGATGACGCGCTGCATGGTGCGGAAGATCGGCATCAGCCGCGACACCAGCCACCCGTTGGCCAGCGCCAGGATCGGCACGCTGATCAGCAGCAGCCAGGACAGCCCGGCGTCCTGGTGGATGGCCATCGCGATACCGCCGATGCCTATGATGGGCGCGGTGATGAGCATGGTGCTCGTCATCTGGACCAGCAACTGGATCTGCTGAACGTCGTTGGTGGTCCGGGTGAGCAGTGTCGGTGTCCCGAACCGCGCGGTCTCCACCGCGGAAAAGCCGAGCACGTGGGAGAACATCGCGCCCCGCAGATCGTGGCCGAACCCCATGCTGGCCCGCGACCCGAAGAACACCGCGCCGACGGCGCACACCACCTGAAGTGCGGTGACCCCCAGCATCACCAGGCCGAGGTGCACGATCCGCGTCGTATCGCCCACCGCAACGCCTTCGTCGATGATCGCGGCGTTGACCGTCGGCAGATACAACGAGGCCAGCGTGCTGATCACCTGCAGGCCCGCCACCACGGAGAGCAACCCCCGGTACGGCTGCACATACCGGCGCAGCAGGGCGAGCAACATCTGGCTACTGTCGCACACCCACCTGTAGAACCCGGTGTGGGACCGGGACACGAAAAGGCAGGTCAGTCGGTATGTCAACGGTTCCGCGCCGACCGGCCGCTACAGTGCATGTCGTGACCCCCAGAAGCGGCCATGCTGTCCCTCACGGACGGCTCACTCGTGCAGCGAAGATGCTGGTGGCCGCCGCTGCGGTGCTCCCCGTGGTGGCAGCCTGTTCCAGTTCCGACGACCCCGCCACACCCTCGGTGCCGCCGAGTACCGAGGCGGCGCCGGCCGCTCAGCACGGCCCGGATTTCCCGGAATGCGGCGGCATCACCGACCAGACCATCTCGCAGCTGACCGAGGTCGTCGGGCTGGTGAACACCGCCCGCACCTCGGTGGGCTGCCAGTGGCTGGCCGGCGGCGGCATCGTCGGCCCGCACTTCTCCTTCACCCACTTCCGGGGCAGCCCCATCGGGCGGGAACGCAAGACCGAGGAACTGTCCCGCGCCAGCGTGGAGGACATCAGCATCGAGGGCCAGAACGGATTCATCGCCATCGGCGAAGACCTGGTGCTCGGGCCCAGCCTGTGCGAGATCGGCATCCAGTTCGACGATGACTTCATCGAATGGTCGGTCAGCTTCGCCCAGAAGCCCTACCCGGATGCTTGCGAAGTCGCCAAGGAACTCACCCGCCAGTCGATTGTGAACGCCAAATGATGCGCCGCGCCGTGAAACGTCCGCTGACCGTGGTGATTGCGCTGCTGGCCGCGTTGACCATGGTGATCGGCGTGCAGGGCTGCTCGCGTGCGGTCGACGGGTCGGCGATCAAGGCCGGTTCCGGCGGCGCCGGGCCGCGCAACAACGACTCGGAGAAGACCTACCCCAACCTGCTCAAGGAATGCGACGTCCTGACCGAGGACATCCTGGCCGAGACCGTGGGCGCCGATCCGCTGGACATCCAGAGCACGTTCGTCGGCGCGGTGTGCCGCTGGCAGGCGGCCAACCCGGCCGGGCTGGTCGACATCACCAGGTTCTGGTTCGAGCTCGGGGACCTGGAGAACGAACGCCAGGCCGCCGAGGTGATGAAGTTCCCGATCGAGGATCGCCGGGTCGCCGGCGTGCAGTCGATCGTGATGAAGAACCCGGCCGCCAACGGGGCGTGCGGGGTGGCCAGCGATGCCAGCGGTGTCGTCGGCTGGTGGGTCAATCCGCAGGCTCCCGGTATCGACGCCTGCGCGATGGCCATCAAGCTGATGGAACTGACGCTCGCCACCAACTCCTAGTCAGCGGCGGGATCAGCGCGGAACGTGGAATCCCGCCAGTTGCGCGCCGCCGACCTCGAGGTCACGCCAGGTTGTCGGCACCCGTAGCAGCGCCAGCGCCGAAGTCGGGTACTTCAATTCGATCTCCGCGACCACGTCGGCATCGCTGTGGTCATCGGCCAGGGCGAGTGCCAGCCCCGACATCACCGGCTCGTGTCCGATCACCAGCAGCGTCTGCACATCATCGGCGACGCCATTGATCTCGCCGAGGACGATGCCCGGCGTCGCGTCGTAGATCCGGTCCGCGAAGCGCGCCGGCGCCTCGATCCCGGTCCGCTCCAGGGTCTGTCGGGTGCGGGTCGCCGTCGAGCACAACACCGCGTCGATGGGTGGCGCCTCGGCCCGCAGCCAGTCACCGGCCAGCCCGGCCTCCCGGATGCCGCGCGGGGCCAGCGGGCGGCCGTGGTCGCCGATGCCGCTGGGGTAGTCCGACTTGGCGTGACGCAGCAGCAGAAGCGTTCTCATCCCACTGAGGTTAGGCCATGCCGACGCACGTCCCCGGACTTGTCGGACAGCGGACCTACACTCTCCACGAACGACGATCACCGACCCGGAAAGGAGTGCTGAGATGCGCTTTCTCCATACCGCCGACTGGCAGCTCGGGATGACCCGGCACTTCCTCAGTGCCGGTGGCGGTGAGGCACAGTCGCGCTACGCGGCCGCCCGTCGTGACGCCGTCTCGGGTCTGGGTGCGCTGGCAGCGGAGGTGGACGCCGAGTTCGTCGTCGTCGCCGGTGACGTCTTCGAGGACAACCAGCTGGCTCCGCGTGAGGTGAGCCTGGCGCTGGAGGCCATGCGGGCCATCGGCGTTCCGGTGTATCTGTTGCCGGGCAACCATGATCAGCTCGACGCCGGCTCGGTGTACACCAGCACGCTGTTTCTCGACGAATGCCCCGACAATGTCACCGTGCTGGACCGCGACGGTGCCTTCGAGGTGCGGCCCGGGCTGGAGATCATCGCCGCGCCTTGGCGTTCCAAATCGCCCACCACCGATCTGGCGGCCGCGGTGAGCGCCGACCTGCCTGCCGACGGCACGGTGCGCATCCTGGTCGCGCACGGCGGGGTCGACATCCTGGACCCGGATCCCGGAAAACCGTCGCTGATCCGGCTGGCCGGGTTGGAGGCCACCATCGATCGTGGTGCCGTGCACTATGTGGCTTTGGGGGACAAGCACTCTCGCACCGCGGTCGGCGCCACCGGCCGAGTCTGGTACTCCGGTTCCCCGGAGGTCACCAACTACGACGACATCGAGACCGACCCGGGGCACGTCCTGGTCGTCGACGTCAACGAGCACGATCCGGCGCACCCGGTCCAGGTGTCCGCGCGCCGGGTCGGGCGCTGGCGCTTCCTCACCTTGCGCCACGACGTGAACGATGACCGCGATATCGCCGGGCTCGACGTCAATCTGGATCAGCTGCCCGACAAGGAACGCACCGTGGTGCAACTGGTGCTCACCGGCTCGCTGACCGTCACCGACAAGGCCAAGCTGGACGCCTGCCTGGACCGTTATGCGCGGGTGTTCGCCTCGCTGCGGTTGTGGGAGCGGCACTCCGACATCGTGGTGCTGCCCGCCGACGGCGAATTCGACGATCTGTCGATCGGCGGGTTCGCCGCCGGCGCGGTGCAGGAGCTGGTCGATGCCGCGCGCACCGACGGCACCGAGGCCGAGGACGCCCGATCGGCGCTTGCGCTGCTGCTGCGCCTGTCCGGCGGACACCTGGAGGGCAACGTCGCATGAAGCTGCATCGTTTGGTACTCACCAATTACCGCGGGGTGGCCCACCGCGAGATCGAATTCCCCGACCGCGGTGTCGTGGTGATCAGCGGTGCCAACGAGATCGGCAAGTCGTCGATGATCGAGGCACTGGACCTGTTGCTGACGATCAAGGATCGCTCCACCAAGAAAGAGGTGAAGGCTGTCAAACCCACCCACGCCGATGTGGGTGCCGAGGTGGTCGCCGAAATATCCACGGGCCCCTACCGTTTCGTGTACCGCAAACGCTTTCACAAGCGCGCCGAGACGGAGCTGACCATCGTGGCGCCCAAACGCCAGCAACTCACCGGCGACGAGGCGCACGACCGGGTGCTGGCCATCCTGTCCGAGACGCTCGACACCGCGCTGTGGGAGGCACAGCGGGTGCTGCAGGCCTCGGCCACCGCGCCGGTGGACCTGTCCGGCTGCGACGCCTTGTCGCGCGCGCTCGATGTCGCCGCCGGTTCCTCCGACGATGTCGCAGGCGATGYCGATCCGCTGCTGGTGGACCGGATCGAAGTCGAGTACCTGACCTATTTCACCCCGACCGGACGCCCGACCGGTTCCTGGGCCGCGGCGACCAGTCGGTTGCGCGCCGCCGAGGACGAGGTGGTGCGCAGCGCCGCCGCCGTCGCCGAGGTCGAACAGGCCGTGCTGCGACATGCCACCCTGACCACGCAGCTGGCCGCGTCCGTCGCGCAGGTCGAGGCGGCCCAGGTGCGCGCGACCGCGGCGCAGCAGGCAGCCGCCGCCGTGGCACGGCTGACCCGCGAACGCAACACCGCCCGGGTGGTCGTCGAGGCCGCGACCGCCACCCACACCGCATCGCTCGCGGCGGTCAACGAGCGCCGCCGACTGCGCGCCGCGATCGACGAAAGGTCGAAGTCGGCAGCGGATTTGATTGCCGTGGCCGCCGAATCCGCACGAACCCATGCCGCGGCCCAGCAGGCCAAAGAGGCCGCCGAGATCGCCGCCGAGCAGGCATGCGCCGCCGCGGACACCGCCGCCATCGCAGTCGATGACGCACGCGCCGACCTGGCCGCGCTGATCGCCCGGGACGAGGCGGCGCGGCTCACCGTCCAGCTGAGCAAGCTCGACAGTGCCGCAGCCGAACTCGCCGACGTGGACCGCGAGCTGGTCGGCAACACCATCACCGATGCGCTGATGCAGCAGATCGAGACCGCCGGGCGCGCCGTGCAGCGGGCGGCCGATCAGGCCGAACTCGCCTCGGCCCACATCGAACTCGTCGCACTGGCCGACGTGCAGCTGCGGGTCGGCGAGCAGACCGTCGACCTCGCTGCAGGCCAGGACTGGTCGGCCAGCGTCGGCGCCCCGACCGGAATCGAGCTGCCCGGGCTGTTGCGGGCCCGGGTGGTGCCGGGAGCCGACGCGCTCGACACCCACGCCACCCTGGTCGCCGCCGAAGAGGCCCTCGCCGAGGCGCTGCGGCGTGCCGGGGCAGACAACATCGACGACGCGCGCGAAATGGACGCCCGCCGGCGGGAACTGCGATCCGCGCAGAACCGGCTGCAGGCCACCATCGCCGCGCTCACCAGCGATGAGACCCCCGAGCAGCTGCGTGCCCGGCACGCCGAACTGACTGCCGGACAACCGGTGGTCGCCGGGGACACCGACAGTGCGCGCGCCGCGCTGAAAACGGCCCACGCGGCGCACCGGGCGGCATCGGAGAACGCCGACGTGCAGCGTGCGCTCGCCGCCGCCGCGGTCACCGCGTGCAATGACGCCGCCGTCACCGCGAGCGTGCTGCGGGAGAAGCTCGGCACCGCGCAGTCCGAGCTGCAGGCGGCCAACGCGCGGTTGGTCGCCGAACGGCTCACCGCATCCGATGACCAGCTCAGCCTGGTAGCCGAAGAGGCTGCCGAGAAGGCCGCCCGGGCGGGCACCGAGGTCACCCGCCTGGACGGCGAGCTGGCCGCCGCGCACCCGGAGACGGTGGCCGCCGAACTCGACGCGGCAAACCGCTCCCTACAGGGGCTGTTGCGCGAGCGTGAGGCCGCCGCCACCGCGATCACCGAACTCAGYGCAACGCTCAAACTCTATGGGACGCAGGGGCGTAAGGGCACCCTCGATGCCGCCCACACCGAACGCGAGCATGCCCACGGTGAATACCTGCGCATCGAGCGGCGCGCCCGCGCCGCGCAGACACTGCGCACGGTGATGTTGCGGCACCGCGAATCCGCGCGGCAACGCTATGTCGCGCCGTTCCGCGACGAGATCGAACGGTTGGGCCGCATCGTGTTCGGTGCCGACTTCGAGGTCGACATCGACACCGACCTCACCATCCGCAGCCGCACCCTGGGCGGCCGGACCGTGGGCTACGAATCGCTGTCGGGCGGGGCGAAGGAGCAGATCGGCATCGTGGCGCGGCTGGCATGCGCCTCGCTGGTGGCCAAGGAGGACACCGTGCCCGTCGTCATCGACGATGCGCTGGGCTTCACCGACCCGGACCGGCTCACCCGGATGTCCGCCGTGTTCGATTCGGTCGGCGGCGACGGCCAGGTCATCGTGCTGACCTGCAGCCCGGATCGGTACGCGGGCATCGAGGACGCGCGGCTGATCGAGCTGACCGCGTAGACCGCGGCTTCGACCCGACCGGGGTCAGTGATGGGGCGGTCTAGAAATCCTGCGTCAAGAACAGGTTGAGCGGCGGTTTGCCCTCGCACGTGTCGACCTCGCGCAGGGTGCTGCTGTCCAGAGTGACTGCGCAGACCGAACCGGAACTCAGGGCGTAACTGCCCGTCCACGTGCTGCCGCCCTGYAGGTGCAGGTCGAAGGCAACGGAGCCACCGGTTTGCAGGTGCATGCAGTCCGGGCCGCACGGTGTGAACGTTGCGGTGGACGCCATCGGCGTTCCATCGATCACCCGGGTGTAGGTCCCGGTCAGCGGATCTGCCGATGCCGGTCCCGCCAACGCCACCGCGGCGCCAGAAACCGCCGCGATGACCGCCAATCCTCGGATGAAAGCCGGCATGGTGTGCCCCTCGTTGTCGGTCCGCGGAACCCTCGCTGGTTTCGTCGATGCCGAACATCATCGCAACAACGGTGCAGTACGTGGGCGTTTTGGCGAATTGGCAGCGATTGACAACATGTTGCTGAACAAGCATGGCTCGAGAGTTTCACCGTCGGTGGCGGCGTGTCGGGGCAGAACCTCCACTAGGCGACGGCGTCCGCCACCCCTGCTGTCGCCTGGAGGTCATCCACCGTCGCCCCGGCGGGCAGCGCGCTCAGCCCGAGATGATCCCGCAGGGTGTCGCCGGTGTACTCGGTGCGGAACAGGCCGCGACGCTGCAGTTCGGGGACGACATAGTCGACGAAATCGTTGAAGGTGCCCGGGCTTTGGGCCGCCGACACCATGAAACCGTCGGCCTCGCCGGACGTGAAGGACTCTTCGATCTGATCGGCGACCTGCGACGCGGTCCCGACGTACTGGGGCAGCAGCACGCCCTGGGCGTACCACTTGCCGATATCGCGCAGGGTCAGGTTGTCCCGGTTGGCGACGCGACGGGCGGTGTCGAACAGGCCCTGGGTGCCGGTCACCTGGACGTCCTCCACCGGTGCGTCCAGGTCGTACCGCGAGAAATCGTGATTGGTGTGCACGCTCAGCGTGATCAGCCCGGAGATCGGATCGGCCAGTTCGTTGTGGAAAGCCTGCTTCTCCCTGGCGATGGATTCGGTCTCGCCGATGAACGGGATGAAGGCCGGGAAGATCAGCACACCGTCCGGGTTGCGGCCGAAATTGCTTGCCCGCGACTTGATGTCGTCGTAGTAGGCCCGGCGGCCCTCCGGCGTCGGGTCGATCTCGAAGATGGCCTCGGCCCAGCGGGCGGCGAAATCCCGTCCGGTGTTCGATGAGCCGGCCTGGATGAGCACCGGACGGCCCTGCGGTGAGCGCGGGACGTTCAGCGGACCGCGGGTGCGGAAGAACGTGCCCTCATGGTCGACCCGGCGGATCTTGTCCGGGTCGGCGAACACCCCGGTGGCCTTGTCCACCACC
>NZ_JBFUKN010000043.1:0-68960 GCF_056400845.1 Mycobacterium sp. P4_H6
CGGTGACTACGAGGTGGTCACCCTCTAGCGATTTGCGGAGTTTCAGTCGGAATCATTCCGACTGAAACTCCACAAATCGCACGGAAAGTCAGCGCTCGGCGCGCTGGTAGGCGGTCACCACCGCCGCGCCGCCGAGCCCGATGTTGTGTTGCAGTGCGGCGCTGACGTTGTCGACCTGGCGCTTGTCGGCGGTGCCGCGCAGCTGCCAGGTCAGTTCGGCACACTGCGCCAGGCCGGTTGCGCCGAGCGGATGTCCCTTGGAGATCAGCCCACCCGAGGGGTTGACCACCCAGCGTCCACCGTAGGTGGTGTCGTTGTCGTCGATGAGCTTCGGCGCCTCGCCCTCGCCGCACAGGCCGAGCGCCTCGTACAGCAGCAACTCGTTGGCGGAAAAGCAGTCGTGCAGTTCGATGACCTGGAAGTCCTCGGGCCCCAGCCCGGACTGCGAGTAGACCTGCTGCGCGGCTTGCACATTCATGTCATAGCCGATGATGTTGGCGGCGCTGCCGTCGAAGGTGGAGGCGAAATCGGTGGTCATCGCCTGACCGACGATCTCCACGGCCTGCTCGGCAAGGCCGTGCTTGGCCACGAAGTCCTCGCTGACCACGATCGCGGCGCCCGATCCGTCCGAGGTCGGTGAGCACTGCAATTTGGTCAGCGGGTCGGAGATCATCTTGGCGCCCAGGATGTCATCGAGGGTGTACTCGTCCTGGAACTGGGCGTACGGGTTGTTCACCGAATGCTTGTGGTTCTTGTAGCCGATCTTTGCGAAATGCTCTGCGGTGGTGCCGTACTTCTTCATGTGCTCGCGCCCGGCCGCACCGAACATCCACGGCGCCACCGGGAAGGCGAACTCGTCGATCTCGGCCAGCGCCTTCACATGTCTGCCCAGCGGTGACTCGCGGTCATCGGCGCCGCCGCCCAGCGAACCGGGCTGCATCTTCTCGAAGCCCAGCGCGATGACACAGTCGGCCAGTCCGCCCCGGATCGACTGCGCGGCAAGGTAGAGCGCCGTGGAACCGGTGGAGCAGTTGTTGTTGACGTTGACGATCGGGATACCGGTCATGCCGAGCTCGTACAGCGCGCGCTGGCCCGAAGTGGAATCGCCGGAACAGTATCCGACGTAACCCTGCTGAACCTGGCTGTAGTCGATGCCGGCGTCGGCGAGCGCCTTGGTGCCCGACTCGTTGGCCATCTGGGGGTAATCCCAGCCCTCGCGCCGGCCCGGCTTCTCGAATTTGGTCATTCCGACACCGACGACAAATACCCGGTTGGCCATCTGTGGCACCTTTCGCTCCGTTGCGTTGGGCCTCAACATAACGCGTGACCATTTCCCGTCGCTACGCTCGCCCCGGTACATCTCCCGTCGCTCGCCCCGTCACGCGAATGCGCCGGTGTGCTGCGGGCAGTAGTAGCCGATCGACATGACGATGAACGCCGCGGCCTGCCGCGTGTTCAGATCGGTGTGCTCCAGGATGTCCAGGCCGATGTCGGCAGCGCCGGCCCCGGAGTCCAGTTCGGCGCACACCTCGTGCGCGTTGGAGATGACCTCGACCGCCGACTCATAGGAGATGCCCTCGTAGCGGATATCGGAAAGGAACGCCGCATCGTCGGCGGAGGTGACCGCGCTCGCGATGCCGGCGCAAGCGAGGCCGACGGTGCCGGCGACCAGTGCGAGACCGGCCGCCTGAGTCAGGCGCTGAACTGCGAACATCTTTTCTCCCCTGAATGTCTGAGCCCGGCGTGATCCGGGGTGACATCAGGGTCCAACGACGTCCTTGACGGATTCTTGGAACGCGCTTGGTGCCGCGCCTCAGCCGTAGGCGAGCCACCATTGATGCAGCTCATCGATGTTCGGGCCCTGGGCGTTGCCGAGCAGCAGACCGTCGTTCTTGGTCCAGGTGAGATCGGGGCTGTCGTTGTAGGTGCCGCAGGCGATGGACCCCTCGGCCTTCTGCGGGGTATCGGTGTAATGCCAGGTGGTGGGGGAGTCCATGGTGCTGTTCGGGCACGGCATCAGCGCCGCGGTCTCGCCGATTGCCTCGTCGAAGTTGGCCCGCAGCGCACCCTGATCGGGGAACGTCGAGTACCTCGAGGCGACGGGACCGCCGGGCAGGCTCGAGGGCCCGCAGTCCACGGTCGCCAGCGCACCGGGCACCGGCGGATCCACCGCCTGGCACACGCCCGCGTCATAACCCTGCGGGAGCATGCCGAACAGGCGGTCCTGCAAGGTCCCCGGATCGGGCGCCCGGGTCCGGGTGGTGCGCTCGGTGCTGGGAGCCGCTGACGTCGTGGTCGTCGGCGCGGACTTGGTGTCCTCGGGCTTGACCGCGAAGTAGATGCCCACTGCGGCGAGCACCAGGGCCAGCACACCCGCGGCGGCCGCGATGGGCAGCCACGGGGTCTTCTTCCTGGGCTGCGGCGGGCGGCCGGGTGGCGGGGTGTGCCAATTCGGCGGCGGAGGTGGCGGCGGTGCGGCGTAGAACGGAGCGGGAGTGGCGCCGGGCGGTGGTGTCGCCCCGAACGGCGGTGGCGGCGGGGGCGCACCGAACCGGGGGCCCGGCATCGTCGCCGCTTCACCGCGTTGCACGATATGGGCCGCCTGGTCCTGGTCCCGCACGCTCAACGCGTCGGTGGCTGCGGCGGCCAGATCCCCGGCGCTGGCGAACCGCTCGGCCGGTTTCTTGGCCATCCCGCGGGACACGACACCGTCGAATGCCGAGGGGATACCGGGCCGGGTCCGGCTCGGGGCCGGGATCGGCTGCATCAGGTGCGCGGTGATCACCATGCTCACGCTGTCCCCGGGATAGGGCTGGGAGCCGGTCAGGCATTCGTGCAGGACGCAGGTCAGCGCATACACATCGGCGCGGTAGGTCACCTCGTCGCTGGTGAATCGTTCGGGTGCCATGTACGCGTAAGTGCCTACCGCGGTGCCCAATTCGGTCAGCTTCTCGTCACTGGCGGCATTGGCGATACCGAAGTCCACCAGATAGGCGAAGTCATCCCGGGTGATGAGGATGTTCTCCGGTTTGACGTCCCGGTGCATGATGCCGCTCTCGTGCGCGGCGTCCAGGGCCGAGGCGATCTGGCGCACGATCGCCACCGCGCGAGCCGGTGTCATCGGCCCGTAGCTCTTCAGGATCTTGCGCAGATCGGCGCCGTTGATCATGCGCATGTCGACGTAGAGAACGCCGTCGATCTCGCCGTAGTCGTGGATCGGCACCACATGGGGTTCCTGTAACCGGCCCGCCGAATGTGCTTCGCGCTGTAGGCGTTTGCGGAACACTGGATCGTGGGACACGCCTTCGGGCAGCAGTTTCAGCGCGACGATGCGGTCCTTCTCGGTGTCCTCGGCTTCATAGACTTCGCCCATGCCGCCGCGTCCGATCAGCCGCCGCAGTCGATAACGGCCGAAATCCGTACCCTCCCGTGACGTCGGCCCGGTCATTGCCTGCTCCTACTCGGTGTGTCGGCCCATCACATTAACGGTTCCGCACAGTGCCCACAGGGGAAGCTCAGTGGGCCGGCGCGAGCTCGAAGACGAATTCGTGGTCGCACACCCGGACGCGGTCGCCACTGGTGAGGGTGGCCGTGCCGCGGATACGGTGTCCGGCCACCTCGACACCGTTCGCCGATCGTAGGTCGGTGATGACATAGCTGGTGCCGGTGTCGATGATGACGGCGTGGTGACGACTCACGCTGACGTCGTCGAGCACGATGTCGTTGTCAGGTAACCGGCCGATCCGCGTGGCCGCCGACAGCAGCGGATAGACACGCCCCGACGCCGCCCGCATGCGGGCTGGGGCGGACTGCGCGCCGGTCGCGGTGCGCATGTCCACATCGATCTTGTGTACTGCCGTGGTGCGGGCGGCCTGGCGGGTGTTGATCGGCTCCTGGCGCAGAATGCGTTCGGACAGCGCCCGCGCCGAGGGGCCGGGATCGAGACCGAGATCCTCGGCCAGCGTGGAGCGCAACCGCTGATAGGCATCCAGCGCGTCGGATTGCCGCTCGCTGACGTAGTAGGCGGTGATCAGCTGCGTCCACAGCGGTTCGCGGTAGGGATGCTCGGTGACGAGGGACTCCAGCGTGGCAATGACGGCATGGCCACGGTTGCAGGCGATCTCGGCCTCGGCGTGCGCGGTGTGCGCCACGACCTTGTCCTCGATGAGCGCGGTGGCGAACGGCCCGACGAACTCGAAATCGCGCAGGTCGTCGAGGACCGGTCCGCGCCACTGAGCCAGCGCCGCGGCCAGGTGACTGCTGGCCTGTTCGAACTGACCGGCCGCGGCCGCCTGTACGCCGGCGTTCTTGGCCGCCACGAAGCGCCCGAGATCGCACCCGTCATCGGCGACGGTCAGCCGGTAACCCGGCGGCGCGCTGGCCAGGATCATCCGGCCGTCCGAACCTGCGCTGCTGATCAGCTTGCGCAGGTTGGAGATGTAGGAATGCAGGCTGGCCTTGGGCTCTGGCGGCGGGTACTGCTCCCAGGCCGCGCCGACCAGGGCGTCGCTGCTGATCGGACGGTTGCGGCTCATCACCAACATGGCCAGCACCGCCCGCTGCTTCGGCGTGCCCAGCGCCACCGGTGTTCCGTCGATGCTCAGCTGCAGCGGGCCGAGCACCCCGAAGTCCAAGCCGCTGCTCATGGAGGGGCGCCGTTCATGAAACAGCATTGTGCCCGGATGCCCGCGAACCCGGCCCGGATAGTGGTAGAACGTGTTCTAGTTTTGGCGAAAGGCGAGATTATGGCGTTGCGGGTTGTGCAGTGGGCCACGGGCGGCGTCGGCGTCGCCGCCATCAAGGGTGTGCTTGAGCACCCCGACCTGGAACTGGTCGGTTGCTGGGTGCATTCGGAAGCCAAACACGGCCGCGACGTCGGCGAACTCGTCGGCGGCGAACCACTCGGGATCATCGCGACCAACAACGTCGATGAGATTCTGGCCCTGGACGCGGACGCCGTCGTCTACGCGCCGCTGATGCCCAACCCCGACGAGGTGGCCGCGCTGCTGCGCTCGGGCAAGAACGTGGTCACCCCGGTCGGCTGGGTCTATCCGAGCGAGAAGCAGGCCGCACCACTGCGGGAGGCCGGCCTGGCGGGCGGCGCGACGCTGCACGGCACCGGGATCGCCCCCGGCGGCATCAGTGAGAAGTTCCCGCTGTTGTTCTCGGTGATGTCCACCGGGGTGACGTTCGTGCGGGCGGAGGAGTTCTCCGACCTGCGCACCTACGACGCGCCCGATGTGGTGCGCCACGTCATGGGGTTCGGCGACACCCCGGACAAGGCGCTGTCGGGCCCCATGCAGAAGCTCCTCGACGGTGGGTTCATCCAATCCGTCCGGATGTGCGTCGATGCGTTCGGCTTCAACGCTGACCCGAAAATTGTTGCCCGTCAAGAGATTGCCGTGGCCACGGCGCCGATCGACTCGCCGATCGGGGTCATCGAACCCGGCCAGGTCGCAGCTCGCAAGTTCCACTGGGAAGCCGTCGTCGGGGATCAGGTCGTGGTGCGGGTGACGGTCAACTGGCTGATGGGCGAGGAGAACCTGGCTCCGGCATGGGATTTCGGGCCCGAAGGGCAGCGCTACGAGATGGAGGTGCGCGGCAACCCCGATTTCACGGTGTCCATCAAGGGCTTCCAGGGTGAGGTGGGCGAGGACGGTCCCGAGCCCGGCGTCGTCGCCACCGCCGCGCACTGCGTCAACTCCATCCCCGCGGTGTGCGCCGCACCGCCCGGGGTGGCGACCTACCTGGACCTGCCGCTGTTCAGCGCGAAGGCCGCACCCGGCCTGGGTTAGTCAGGGCTGGACCAGAATCCGGATGGGATCGCCGTCGGCGCGCTCCAGCTTTTCGATCCCGGCGGCCACCTCCTCCAGCGACACGATCTCGCTGATGGACCGGCTCAGATCGAGGCGCCCCAGTGAGACCAGGTTGGCCAGGGTCGCGATATCGGCGTTCTGATAACCCAGGTGCCCCAGCACCTGCTTACGGGTCAGGTTGAAGAACGAGGTCGGCCCGATGCTCGGTGCATCGGCGCTCATGCCCACCCCGACCAGTCGTCCGCCCATGGTCAGACTGGCCAGTGCCTGATCGAAGGTGGACCCGAGACCGACTGCGTCGAAAGCGATGTCGAGGCCACGGCCCCCGGTGAGTTCGGCGATCTTCTCGCCCAGCGCGCCGTCGCGGGCGTCGAAGGCGTAGTCGGCGCCCAGTGCGAGCGCCCGGTCCAGCACGGCCGGCTTGATATCGACGGCGATGATGGGCGCCGCGCCGACCAACCGGGCCAACTGGACGATGTGGGTCCCGACCCCGCCGACACCCCACACGCCGACCGATTCGCCGATGCCGACCTTCCCGGTGCGCACCACGGCGCCGTACGGAGTCGACACGGCATCGGCCAGGATCGCCGCCTGCTCCAACGGCACATTGTCCGGAACCCGGGTCAGCCCGAAGGCCTGCGCGACGGTGTACTGCGCCCACGCGCCGTCATAGGCGAAGGCCATCAGCCGGATGCGCAGGCAGTTGCCGAAGTCCCCGCGGGCGCAGTTGGGACAGCCCTGGCAGGGCCGCCCGGCGGCCACCACCACCCGGTCGCCCTCGGCCCAGCCCGTCACCCCGGGACCGAGCGCGGCAACAGTGCCCGACGCCTCGTGTCCCTGGGTGACCACCGGCAGCTGCGACGGAAAGGTGCCGTTGATGAGGCTGAGGTCCGAGTGGCAGATACCGCAGAACGCCACCCTGACGAGGACTTCGCCCGGGCCCGGCTCGGGTATCGGAACATCTTCGACCGCAATAATTTTGGTGTCGGCATAGAACCGTTGGGCGCGCATCGTCTGAGTGCTCATTTTGCTCCTGTCGCTGTAGGGCCATGATGGCGCACCAACGGGCGGCGGGGCAATGACCGGGTGGCGTCGCACCGACGGCTGACCGGTGCTCGTCGGCCAACTGGCACACTGGCCGACGTGACACGTGCACTGATTCTGGCCGGCGGCGGGCTGGCGGGCATCGCCTGGGAAACCGGGGTGCTCGCCGGGATCGCCGACGAGGCGCCGCGGGTTGCCGACGCCCTGCTGAATTCTGATGTATTGCTGGGGACCTCGGCCGGTTCGGCGGTGGCGGCCCAGCTCGGCAGCGGCGCGGCCCTTGCCGAGCTGTACGCCCGTCAGATCGCCGAGGAATCTCACGAGATCGACTCCGGCGCCACCATCGACGACATCACCGAGGTGTTCCTCAGTGCGCTCGGCGACGCCGGTAGCACCCTGGAACGGTTGCGTCGCATCGGCGATATCGCGCTGGCCGCCGACACCGTGCCCGAGCAGGTACGCCGCGAGGTCATCGCGCACCGGCTGCCCTCGCACGATTGGCCGGACCGGGATCTGCGCATCACCGCCATCGACACCGCGACAGGTGAACTCGTGGTCTTCACCCGCGAATCCGGCGTTGCGCTGGTCGATGCGGTTGCCGCCAGTTGCGCGGTGCCCGGCGCCTGGCCGACCGTCACCATCGGGTCGCGCACGTTCATGGACGGCGGAGTGGGCAGCGCGGTCAACATGTCCGCTGCCGCCGACTGCACCACGGCGGCGGTGCTGGTGCCCGCCGGTGAAACGTCGCCGTCCCCGTTCGGCGACGGCGCGGGCGCTGAGATCGCGGCCTTCCCCGGCGCGACCTTCGCCGTCTTCGCCGACGACGACGCGCTCGTCGCCTTCGGAAGCAACCCGCTGGATCCGCGGTGCCGGCGGCCCTCGGCGGTCGCCGGTCGTGCGCAGGGCCGCCGGGTGGCAGCAGCCGTCGGGGCGTTCCTGGGCGGTTAACCGAGCGCGTCCAGGGCGGCCGCAGCCAACTCCTGGCCGATCTCGATGACCTCTTCGGCGCGGTGGTATTCCAGGCTGCGGCAGGCGTTGCGCGGCACCTCGATCAGCAGATCGGGCGGGTAGGTGGCCAGCGTGTGCCGGGCCAGCGCCGACTGGGCGATATCGATGGTGCGATTCATGATCTCGAAACTTCCCAACCGCGGCAGCTCGGGAATCCCGGTGTCGCTCAACGGCTCGGCGGCTCCGGCCGCATCGTCGAGCGAGCTGCTGAACCGGCTGAGCACCGACTTGGCGGCCGGGCTGTCCATCACCCGCTGCGCCGTGGACGTGTCGAGCAAAGCCGTTGTGCTACGCCACATCCGGCTCAGCCACTCGGTGGTCACCCGGGGCTCGTGTTCACTCAACCGAACCGCCGGATCGCCGCCGGACAAACTCACCGCGATGGTCAGGTCGGCGTTGACCGCGGAGAGGGGCGCCATCGGCAGCGGATCCAGGATGCCGCCGTCGGCCAGCAGCCGTCCGTCCAGCACATGCGGGGTGAAAATGCCGGGGATCGCGATCGAGGCCCGGATCGCGTCATCGAGCGGACCGCGCTGCAACCACACCGACTTCCCGGCGATCAGGTCGGTGGCCACCGAGGTGTAGGGGATGGGTAGCGATTCGATGGTGACGTCGCCGAGGATCTCGCGCACCGCATCGAGGATCTTCTCGGCGCGCAGCACACCCGGCGACGTCAACGACGGATCCAGCAGCCGCAGCACTGCCCGCTGGGTCAATGATCCTGCCCAGTGCGCGAATTCATCGAGTTTGCCGGCGGCATGCAATCCGCCGACAAGGGCGCCCATGGAGGACCCGGCGACGCCGACGATCTCGTAGCCACGCTCGTTCAGTTCGTTGATCACCCCGATGTGCGCGTAGCCGCGTGCACCTCCGCTGCCCAGCGCCACTGCGATTCGCATGCCTCCATTCTGGTGCACCCGCCGCCACCGTCGGCGAGACTGTGACGATGGCAATCGGACTGCCGAAGCGTCTGGGTAAGCCCACGCCGCGTGACGCGCTCGCCGGCCTGGTCACCGGGCTGTTCTCCATCCCCGAGGGGATGGCCTACGCCAGCATCGGTGGGTTCAACCCGGTGGCCGGAATCTATGCCGGCATCGTGCCCGGCATCATCGGATCGTTGTTCGCCCGCACCGTGCTGATGGTGACCACCCTGACCAGTGCGATCGCGCTGACGTCGCGCAGCGTGCTGGAGGACGCCGGTCTGGATCCCGCCGACCCGTCCAACATCGCCGCGCTGGCCGTCATCGTCGGCGTCGTCATGCTGATCTTCGGGCTGCTCAAATTCGGCTCGATCATGAGCTTCGTGTCCAACGCGGTGATGACCGGCTTCTCCACCGGCATCGCGGTGCAGATCATCGCGGGGGTGCTGGGCGACGCCACCGGGTACAAACCCGTCAGCGACAACACGATCGGAAAGTTCATCGATTCGCTGGCCCATATCGGGCTGTGGCACCCGGCGGCCGCTGCGGTCGCCGCCGGCACCGTCGCAGTGTGGGCGGTCTTCCACTTCATCAAGCCGGTGCGGTCGTTCGCGACGCTGCTGGCGCTGGTCATCGTGACCGCGGTCGTCGCCATTGCCGGTACCGATGTGGAGACGGTGGGCGATATCGCGTCCATCGCCAATGCCCTTCCACCGCTGACGGTTCCCGACTTCGCCGTCATGCCCGAGCTGTTCATGGGCGGTGTCGCGGTGGCTCTGGTGGCGCTGGCACAGGCCGCCGGGATCTCTGCCGCGGTGCCGAATCCGGACGGCAGCCGCACCAACATGAACGGTGACTTCCTCGCCCAGGGTGCGGCCAACGCCGTCGGCGGCATGTTCGGGGCGCTGCCGGCCGGTGGCTCACTGTCGCGCACCGGTGTCGCCACCTCCGCCGGGGCGCAGACCCGGTGGGCGGGCATCTTCGCCGGACTGTGGCTGGCCGTCCTGGTGCTGGTGGCCGGATCGGCGGCCGAGATCATCCCGATGCCGGTGATCGGCGGGCTCATCCTGGTCATCGGTGCCGAACTGGTGATCGGGCGGTGGCCCGATATCAAGCTGGTGCTGCAGGTCGCACCGCTGTCTGCGGTCGCCATGATCATCACCTTTGTCGCCACCACCGAGCTCCCGCTGCACACCGCGATCCTGATCGGCGTCATCACCTCACTGGTGCTGTACTGCGCCAAGGCGGCCAAGGCCGCCCAACTCGTGGCGCTGCAGCCCGCCGATGAGCAGGGTGTCTGGCGCGTCGTGCCGATGCCGAAACGCTGCGCCAGCAATGAGGTCACCGTGCTGCACTACGCCGGGGTGGGGCTGTTCGCCGAGGTCGCGCGCATCGACGAGGAATGGCCGCGCATCGACGGCAGCCGCAATGCGGTGGTGGTGCTGAGCATGCGCATGCTGCCCGACGTGCCGTCATCGGTGGCGATCAAGGCCCTGCGCCGGTGGGCCGCCGAACTGACGGCCAATCACGGACGGCTCATCATCGCCGGCGTCACTCCCGCCGTCGCGCAGGTGCTGACCCGGGGCGGGCTGGCCGAGGTGCTGGGTCCCGACGGCATCGTGGAGGGCACCGATGAGGTGCTGGGCGCCCTGAACACCGCCGTCGCACGGGGGCGGGATTGGATCGCCGGGCGGCCGTTGGGCTCGCCGTGATTCCAAACGTCAGCCGCACTCTTCGTTGGCTGCGGCGTTGGCGGCCATGATGACCGCGGCCTGCTGGCCGGGGGTCAGCTCGGGCCACGCGATGTCGAAGGTGCCCGGCCCGGGCGCACCGGGGGCCTGCACCGTCTGCAGGTAGGCCTCCACCGTGCCGTTCTGCGCGTCGAACCATGCCCTCGCGGCAAGACAGGCCTGGCCATAGCCGGATTCGGTGGCGTCCGCGGGTGCGCCGACACCCGTCGTCACCCCGCCCGGCGAGACCTGGACCGCACCGTCGGGCACCTGCCCCTCCTCGGACTGCGGTGCCGCCTCCGTGGTGGTGGTGCTCGGTGTGGACGTGTCGGGGGCAGGGTCCTCGGTGCTGGGCGAGCACCCGCTCAGGAGAGCGGCGGCGGCTGCTGTCACGAGGATCGGGTAGCGGCGCATACCGCCAATCTATGCAACACTCGCGGCCATGACGGAGGGGACCGGATTTCAGGAGTGTTGTCGCGCTGCGTGAGCACCGACCACCCACCCGTTTCCGTTCTCCTGGAGTCCCATCATGGTTGCCCCACTGCTGGCCCCCACCCTTTCGCCCGCCGTCTCGGCCCCCACGCGTCTCCGCGTGCCCGATCTGCTGCAGGCCACCGACCGCTGCGCCGACGATGTGCTGTCGGGGCGCTATGACCGGTTGCTCCGCGGTGGCCGGTTGCCCACCGACGAGCGCTGGTACAGCCGGCTCTACGGCGACGACGAGCTCGACATCTGGTTGATCAGCTGGGTGCCGGACAAGTCGACCGAACTGCACGATCACGGCGGATCGCTGGGCGCGCTGACGGTGGTCTCGGGTGCGTTGCAGGAGACCCGCTGGGACGGCCACGGGCTGCGCAACCGTGAGTTGACAGCCGGTGATCAGGCGGGCTTCCCGCTGGGCTGGGTGCACGACGTGGTGTGGGCGCCCGCCCCCACCCCGGTGCCCGTCACGTTGAGCGTGCACGCCTATTCTCCACCGCTGACGGCCATGTCCTACTACGGTGTGACCGAGCGGAACACACTGCGCCGCAACCGCACCGAACTCACCGACGCCCCGGAGGGATGAGCAGATGCCCAGTCGTATCGAGGCGGTGCTCGACGCCGCCCGCGCCCGGTTGCAGCGGGTCGAGGCGGTGGATGTACCGGCCGCGCTGCAACGTGGGGCAGTGCTCGTCGACATCCGGCCGGCCGCCCAACGGGCAGCCGAGGGCGAGGTTCCGGGTGCGTTGCTGATCGAGCGCAATCATCTGGAATGGCGCTGCGATCCGACCAGCGACGCCCGCATTCCGCAGGCCGTCGGCGATGACGTGGAATGGATCGTGCTGTGCTCGGAGGGCTACACCTCCAGCCTGGCCGCCGCCGCGTTGCAGGACCTCGGCCTGCACAAGGCGACCGATGTCATCGGTGGCTATCACGCCCTGGCGGCCGCCTCACTCGTCGGAGCGCAGGACCGGGCGTAGCCGTTCCGTTTTGGCGGGCGTCCACCCCGGTGGCTGCAGGATCTCCGCCCACGCATTGGCGACATCGCGCACGTAGACGTGGCCGTGCCCGTCGGGCACATCGACGGCGACCGCCATGTCGGCGGACACCTGCAGGAACGTCACGACCGGGATCCATTCCATCCGCGGGGACACGTCGTAGCCGCGCGGCTCGCGCAGCCAATCCGGTTTGGAGAACAGCAGATCCGGGTTCCACCAAGCGATCGGATCGGACGCGTGCTGCAGGTACACCGCCCGCGGCTGCCCCCACGGATCGTCGGGCCGGCCCAGGTCTTCGGAGGCCTTGGCCGAGAACCGGACGTTCTCCCCTTTGTCGAAGATGGGCAGCCACTGCGGGGAGCCCGCGTCACGGTTGATGGTCAGGTTGGTCCAGATGGTGTTCTTGAACGTGGGTCCGGAGAACAGCGCGCCGTCGGTGCGGGCGATGAGGTTGTTCAGGGCCAGGAACGGGGTTTCGCCGCCGAACGAGCCGAGGCTCTCCCCGAACACCACCAGCTTGGGTCGATCGGCTTCGGGCAGTGCGCGCACCAGGGCGTCGACCGCTTCGAACAGTGCCTGGCCGGCTTGGCGGGCGTTCTCCTGATCGACCAGGAAGGAGATCCAGCTGGGCAGGAACGAATACTGCATCGACACGATCGCGGTGTTGCCGTTGTACATGTACTCCAGTGAGGACGCCTCCGCCTCGTTGATCCAGCCGGTTCCGGTGGTGGTGGCGACGGCGATGACGTCGCGGTCGAGTCCGCCGGTGCGCCGGAGCTCCTCGGCGGCCAGGGCGGCGGTGGCCTTGATGCCGTCGGCGGAGTTCAGCCCGGCGTAGGCGCGGATCGGTTCGGTGGCCGGCGCGCCGTTGAATTCGGAGAGCTCCGCCACCGACGGCCCGCCGGCCACGAAGTTGCGGCCCTGATGTCCCAGCGATTCCCAACTCACCAGCGACTGCGGGCCCCCGGAGCGCAAAGGGGTTGTGGGAGCGGGGTTGTCGGGATCGTCTTCGTTGTTCACGCTTTCGAACGTGTTGTTGATGGTGCTCATCGCGAATCGCACCACGATCCCGTTGAGCAGGGCGATCGTGAGGGCGAGCACCAGGGTCACCGCGATCACGCCGGACACCCGCGGCGGCGCGACCCGTTCCAGCTGGTGCACCAGGTAGCGCACCAATTTGCCTACCAGCTGGCCGATCTCGACGAACATGAACAGGAACACGATGGCCAGCACCGCGGTCAGCGGGTGATCCCAGAAGGCGAGCCGCGGCACGCCCATCAGGTCACGGATATCGTCCTGCCAGACGTGGAAGTAGACGATCGCGGCGATCTGCCCGATGACACCGACCACGAGCAGGATCAGCCAGGCCCGCTTCGGCGGCGCCGGCGTGCTGTCCCGCGAGAGCATGTAGCGGAACAGCCAGACGCCGAAAACCCCGAGGCCGTAGCCGATACCGCCGGCCGCACCGCTCACCAGACCCTGGAACAGCGGGCCGCGGGGCAGCAGGGACGGGGTCAGCGACAGCCAGATGAACACCAGGCCGACAGCGGTGCCGGTGAAGGTGTAATGCCGGGTCCACCAGTCGCGCTTGGGGGGCGCTTCGGTGGCTTCCGGCTCAGCGGCGGTGACATTCACCGCTCGACTTTAGCGATGGGTGAAGTTCGCCGCGCGCTTCTCGGTGAACGCGGCCATGCCTTCCTTCTGGTCCTCGGTGGCGAACGCCGAGTGGAAGATCCGCCGCTCGTAGAGCAGGCCCTCGGCGAGCGTCGACTCGAAGGCGCGGTTGACGGCCTCCTTGGCCATCCGCGCCGCCGACAGCGACATCCCGGCGATCGTCGCGGCGGTGGCGTTCGCCTCGTCGAGCAGGGTGTCCGCCGGGACCACCCGGGAGACCAGGCCGCTGCGTTCGGCCTCGGCGGCGTCGATGGTGCGGCCGGTGAGGATCAGGTCCATCGCCTTGGCCTTGCCGATGGCGCGGGTCAGGCGCTGGCTGCCGCCCATACCCGGCAGCACGCCGAGTTTGATCTCGGGCTGGCCGAATTTCGCGGTGTCCGCGGCGATCAGCAGATCGCACATCATGGCCAGCTCGCACCCGCCGCCGAGGGCGTACCCGGCGACCGCGGCAATGGTGGGGGTGCGGGTGGCGGCGAACTTGCCCCACAGCGCGAAGAAGTCCTGGCTGAACACCTCCGCGAAGGACAGGTCTGCCATCTCCTTGATGTCGGCGCCGGCGGCGAACGCCTTCTCGCTGCCGGTCAGGATGATGGCGCCGACGCCGGGGTCGGCATCGAGTTCCGCTGCGGCGGAGGTCACTTCGTGCATGACCTGGCTGTTGAGCGCGTTGAGGGCCTTGGGCCGGTTCAGCGTGATGGTGGCCACCCGGCCGTCGCGGGTCACCAGAATGGTGTCGTAGCTCATGGCTGCACTCCTCAGAACGTCAGATCGGGGTGGGCGGAGGCGAAATAGGCGTCGATGGCCGCATCATCGCAGAGTTCGAGCGTGGCCGGTGACCACTGGGGGTTGCGGTCCTTGTCCACCAGCTGGGCACGGATACCTTCGACGAAATCGTGCGACTTCGCCGAGGCCACCGACACCCGGAACTCCTGCTGCAGAACCTCTTCCAGGGTTTCCAGGTGGGCCGCGCGGCGCACCGAGGTGAGCGTGACGGCCAGCGCGATGGGGGAGCGGGTGGCGATCAGGTGGGCGGCCGCGTCGGCCTGTGCGGTCTCCTGGCGGCGCAGGTCGTCGATGATGTCGCCGACGGTGTCCCTGGCGTAGCAGGTGTCGATCCAATCGCGCTGCGCGAGCAGCTCACTGGCCGGTGGCTCCTCGGCGTAGGAGTTCAGCGCGTCCTCGTGTCCGTCGGTGACCACGGCCTCGGCGAAGTCGTGCAGGCGCTCGTGCGGGACGAAGTGGTCGGCGAAGCCCATGGCGATGGCGTCCGCACCGGAGAACGGGGCGCCGGTCAGCGCGGCATGCAGGCCGAGCAGTCCCGGGGTGCGGGAGAGCAGGTAGGTGCCACCGACGTCGGGGATGAAGCCGATGCCGACCTCGGGCATGCCCATCTTCGTCTTGTCGGTGACGACCCGGACGCTGCCGTGGGCCGCGACGCCGACGCCACCGCCCATGACGATGCCATCCATCAGGGCGATATAGGGCTTCGGGTAGCGGCCGATGTGGGCGTTGAGCAGGTATTCGTCCCACCAGAACTTGCGCGCGTAGGAGCCGTCGGCCTTGGCGCTGTGATAGAGCGCCACGACATCGCCGCCGGCGCACAGGCCGCGCTCGCCCGCGCCGGTCAGCAGCACAGACCGCACGGAGGCGTCGTTTTCCCAGGTCGTCAGGGCCTTCTGCAGGCCGTCGACCATCACGTCGTTGAGCGAGTTGATCGCCTTCGGACGGTTGAGCGTGACGACCCCGACGCCGTTGCGGACACTTACTAGGATGTCCTCGTTTTCTGCCACGATTGCAATCTAGTTCGTAGCCTCCGTGTGACGTGCGACGGGTAGGGTTTGCACCGATCAACCTGGACGTTTCCTGAGAACTTTCTCAGTCGTCAGTGGCCGGGCATGGGAACCTGTTCGGAGCGTTGATCGTTGAACGTGTGTTCGTCAATCGAACCACCAGTACTCAGGAGAGGACCTACGGTGCGCGAAAGCAGCAACCCGGTATTCCGATCACTGCCCAAGGGGCAGGGCGGATACGCGCAGTTCGGTACCGGAGCCGCAAGCTTCGGTGCGCAGCAGGTACAGGCGGAGCCCTACGCAACGCAGTACCCGGATCAGCGGCAGGCCGGCGTTTCCCGGCCCATGACCATCGACGACGTCGTCACCAAGACGGGCATCACCCTCGCGGTGGTGACGGCTCTCGGCGTCCTGTCGTACTTCATGGTCTCCATGAACCCCGGCCTGATGATGCCGTTCGTGCTCGTCGGCGGTCTCGGTGGCTTCGCTCTGATCATGATCGCGACCTTCGGTCGTAAGCAGGACAACCCGGCCATCGTGCTGAGCTACGCCGCGCTGGAGGGCGTGTTCCTCGGCGCTGCTTCGTTCCTGTTCGCGAACCTGGTCTCCACCGGTGGCCCGGGCATGATCGCGCAGGCCATCTTCGGCACCGTCGGCGTCTTCGTCGGCATGCTGGTGGTCTACCGCACCGGAGCGATCCGGGTTACCCCCAAGTTCACCCGCATGCTGGTGGCCGCAATGTTCGGCGTGCTGGCCATCGCGCTGCTCAACCTGGTGCTCGGCCTGTTCGGCGTCGGCGGCGGCGAGGGCTTCGGCCTGCGCAGCGGCGGCCCGCTGGCGATCGTCTTCTCGCTGGTCTGCATCGGCCTGGCGGCCTTCATGTTCCTGATCGACTTCGACTCGGCCGATCAGCTGATCCGCGCCGGTGCGCCGGAGAAGGCAGCCTGGGGCGTCGCGCTGGGTCTGACGGTCACCCTGGTGTGGCTGTACCTGGAGATCCTGCGCCTGCTGAGTTACTTCAACAACGACTAGTACGTCGGCGAGAGAAAGGGCGTCCACCACGTGGGCGCCCTTTTTCATGCCCGCATGTCGGTGGGCCTGACTCTGCGGTGAGGGCGCGGCTTACTCGCACTCTTGCGCCACCACTGCAGAGTCGAAGCGGGGCGCCATCCCCAACCGCCGATCCATCCCCAGATCGCGATCTGGACGGCGCGCAGACCAGTCCGCTCCGGGATCCTCGGCCATATGGACGAACCGTTCATCGGCAGCGAAGCCATCTCGGCAGGGACGCTCACCCGGCACGAATTGCGCAAATACCACCGCGCCGTCATGCCCGATGTGTACGTCGGCAAGCGGACCGATCCGTCACGGCAACAACGCCTTCGCGCGGCGTGGCTGTGGTCGCGTCGGCAGGCGGTGATCGCCGGCAGTTCTGCTGCGGCGCTGCACGGCGCCAAATGGGTCAGCGAAGCCGCCCCAGTCGAACTGATCTGGCCCAACGCACGACCACCGCGCGGCGTCCTCACCCGCCACGACCTGCTGCTCGCCGACGAGACCATGACAATGCACGACATGGCCGTCACCACCGTGGAGCGCACCGCGTTCGACCTGGGACGCCGAGGTCAGTTCGGAGATGCCGTCGCCCGCCTGGATGCACTCGGCGCGGCGACCGATTTCAAGGCCGACGACGTGCGCAACCTTAGTGAGCGGCACCCCCACACCCGAGGCCTGCCGCAGCTGAAGACGGCGCTGAATCTGTATGACCCCGGCGGTCAATCGCCCAAGGAGACGTGGTTGCGGCTGATGCTGATCAAGGAGGGGTTTCCTCGGCCACGGACCCAGATCCCGGTGCTCGGGTGGGACGGCTACCCGGTGTACTTCCTCGACATGGGCTGGGAGGACCTCATGCTCGCGGTCGAATACGACGGTGAACAGCACGCGGGGACGCTCGGGTACGACATCGACCGGCACGACTACATCGCCGGCGTGGGGTGGACCGTTGTCCGGGTTGCGGCCGGTCAGCGACGCGCCGGAATCATCAACCGCGTGCAGCGTGAATGGAACAGGTTGGCGCCCAACACCTTGACTCTGCGGTGAGGGTGCGGCCTCCTCGCACTTTCGCGCCCTGGACGCAGAGTCAGCTAGGGCACCCGGGGTGTGACCCGGCCGGCCGCCTCCAAGGCGTTGGCGCGCGCGACATCCACATCGGCGGCGTAGGCCAGCGCCACACCCATCCGGCGCCGTACGAAGCTCTCCGGTTTACCGAACAGCCGAATATCGGTGTGCGGCACCGCCAACGCCGCCTCCACGCCGTCGAAGACGACACCCTCGGCGTCCACCCCGCCGTAGATCACCGCGCTGGCACCCGGCGACTTCAGCGCGGTGTCGACCGGCAGCCCCAGGATCGCCCGGGCGTGTAACTCGAACTCGTTCTGCCACTGCGTCACCATCGTCACCATGCCGGTGTCGTGGGGCCGTGGGCTGACCTCGCTGAACCACACCTGGTCGCCCTTGACGAACAGTTCGACGCCGAAAATGCCCTGCCCGCCCAGGTTCTCGGTCACTGCCAGCGCGATCTGCTGGGCGCTCTGCAATGCAGCGGCCGACATCGGATGGGGCTGCCAGCTCTCCACGTAATCGCCGCTGACCTGCTTGTGCCCGATGGGTTCGCAGAACTGTGTTTCCACCGCGCCGGATGTGCCCACCGCGCGCACCGTCAGCAGCGTGATCTCGTAGTCGAAGTCGATGAAACCCTCGACGATGATGCGGGTGTTGCTCACCCGGCTGCCTGACATCGCGTACTCCCACGCGGGCGCGACGTCGTCCGGGCCGTCGATCTTGCTCTGGCCCTTGCCCGAACTGCTCATCACCGGCTTCACCACGCACGGGTAACCGATGCCACCGTCGATCGCCTCCTGCAACTCGGCGAGCGAATCGCAGAACCGGTACGGGCTGGTGGACACCCCGAGCGTCTCGGCCGCCAGCCGCCGGATGCCCTCGCGGTCCATCGTCAGCCGGGCCGCCCGCGCGGTCGGGATCACCCGGACCGTGCCGGCGTCCTCGAGGGCCTCCAGCACCGGCGTGGCGATGGCCTCGATCTCCGGCACCACCAGATCGGGCTTCTCGGCCTCGATCAGCGCCCGCAGTTCGTCCGGATCGGTCATCGTCACGGTGCGCGCGTGATGGGCGACCTGATGACCCGGTGCATTCGGGTAGCGGTCCACGGCAATCGTTTCGACGCCCAGTCGCTGCAATGCGATCAGGACCTCGCGGCCGAGTTCACCGGAGCCGAGCAGCATCACCCGGGTGGCGTGCGGGGACAGAGGTGTTCCGAGAGTGGTCATCGGCACGCAGTCTAGGGCGTCAGGAGAGCCGCTCCACGACCATCGCCATGCCCTGGCCGCCACCGACACACATCGACTCGATGCCGAAGGTCTTGTCGTAGGTGGCCAGATTGTTCAGCAGCGTGGCGGTGATGCGGGCGCCGGTCATGCCGAACGGGTGCCCCAGCGCGATCGCGCCGCCGGAGACGTTCAGCTTGTCCTCGTCGATGCCGAGCTCACGGGCGGAGCCGATGACCTGGACGGCGAACGCCTCGTTGATCTCGACCAGGTCGATATCGGAGATGGTCTTGCCGGCCTTGGCCAGCGCCTTGCGGATGGCCTCGATCGGGCCCAGGCCCATGATCTCGGGGGACAGCCCGGACACCCCGGTGGAGACGATGCGCGCCAGCGGGGTCAGGCCCAGCTCCTTGGCCTTGGTGTCGCTCATGATGACGACGGCGGCGGCGCCGTCGTTCAGCGGACACGCGTTGCCCGCGGTGATGGTGCCGTTGGGGCGGAACACCGGCTTGAGCTGGCTGATCTTCTCGTAGGAGGTGCCGGCGCGCGGGCCGTCATCGGTGGAGACGACGGTGCCGTCGGGCAGTGTGACCGGCGAGATCTCGCGCTCGAAGAACTCGCTCTTGATGGCTTCCTCGGCGCGGTTCTGCGACCGCACGCCCCAGTGGTCCTGGTCTTCGCGGCTGATGCCGGTGTAGGTCGCGACGTTCTCGGCGGTCTGGCCCATGGCGATGTAGACATCCGGGATCAGGCCGTCTTCGCGCGGGTCGTGCCACTGGATGTCGCCCTCGGCCTGCTTCACGGTGCGTGCCTGGGCCTCGTCGAACAGGGCGTTCTTGCTGTTGGGCGCACCGTCGGCGGCGCCGACCCCGAAACGCGACACCGTCTCGACACCGGCGGAGATGAACACGTCACCCTCGCCGGCCTTGATGGCGTGGAAGGCCATCCGGGTGGTCTGCAGCGAGGACGAGCAGTACCGGTTCACGGTGGTGCCGGGCAGGAAGTCGTAGCCGAGCTCGACGGCGACCGCGCGGGCGATGTTGTAGCCGGCCTCACCGGCGGGCTGCGCGCTGCCCATCATCAGGTCGTCGATATCGCGGGGATCCAGCGACGGCACTTTGTCCAAGACGGCGCGCACCATCTGGGAGGCCAGGTCGTCGGGACGCATGGTGGCCAGCGATCCCTTGACGGCGCGTCCGATGGGGGAGCGGGCGGTGGCGACGATGACGGCTTCGGGCATGAAGGCTCCTCAGGACTCAAAAACATCTAGAACGTGTTGCACAAAACCTAGCTCGCGGACACCACGATGGGTGCGGGGACCCCGGTTGTGCGACGCCAGAGCCGGGTCACGTTGCCGATCCGGGACAGCAGCGAGCTGCCCTCGTCGGTGCGCGATTCCAGCGCCGCCTCGATCGGTACGTCAGACACGAAGTCGCCCAGCGCATTACACAACGCGGGCAGCAGCTGCTGGGCGGCCAGCTGGTAGCCCGCACCCGAGGGATGGAACATGTCCGGCGAGAACAGCACCTCGGGGGCCTTGTAGAACTCCGGCGCCAGCAGATCCGAGAACGGCACCGGTATGCCGCCGGCTGCCCGCACCTCGGCCGCCTGCGCGCGGGCCAGCCGCAGCCCCTGGCTGCGCGTCACCCACCGCAGCGGCTGCGGGATCGCCTTGATGACGCCGAAGTCGGGGCAGGTCCCCACGACCACCACGGCACCGGCCGCGCGCAGGCGCTGCACTGCGCGGCCGACCCGGCGCGCCGAGGGCCAGGTGCCGTTGGGTTTGGTGATGTCATTGGCCCCGATCATGATCACCGCGGCGTCCGGCGGAGGACCGGCGACGAACATCGCGTCGATCTGGCCCGACAGACCCTTCGACGTCGCACCCACGATGGCCTTGGTGCTCAACCGGATGCGCTGACCGGATTCCTCGGCGAGACCGCGGGCCAGCAGCACCCCGGGCACCTCGTCGGCGCAGGAACTGCCGTACCCGGTGGCCGTCGAGTCGCCGAAGATCATCAGGTGCAGGTCGAACGGGACACCGCGGGTCCAGCGCTGCACCGGACCGCCGCCGGCGACGTACACGCCGTCGGCGCGGGGCGGGACGTCCCAGGACTTGGGTATGACCTGGCGGGCCTGGTCGGCCTGCCCGCTCAGCAGGTTGCGGGCCCCGACATAAGCCGAACCCGTCGAGGCCAGGGCAGCGGCTGCCAGGGCGATGGTCGATGCGCGACTGCCCACACAAACGATATTAAGAGCCGTTTTCCGCATTGTCAGCGCGCAGGCGAATGGGCGCGGTCACGGTGGGGTATCAACTGCGGAACCAAACGGATTCTTTGATTGTTGAACGTATTGACGGGCGTGCAAGCTAAGTTACCCCGGTTGGCTAAGTAAATATCAGCAACGGGTACTACAACGGCGTAGGAGTGGTGGCGATGACGGCACCAAGCAAGGTCTCAGGCTCACCGCACGCGGCGATAAGCCCAGCTAGAGCGCGGCAATCCCGCCGATTCCCGGTCGGTGACTGGCGCCCGGTAGAGGTCGTCGAGGACGGCGCCAGCATCGCGGGCCGGATCGCCGGGCTAGTTGCCATGATGACAATCCGTCCGACGCTGGCAATCGGTAGCCACGTCCCCAAGTTGCCCTGGCCGTTCGGCCTGCTGGATTTCGCCGCCCGCGTGCTGCGCCCGGCGCCGGGAACGGTCCGGGCCACCATCTCCCTGCCGAACTGCACCGCCCAGCTGGTACGCGCGGCCGGGGTGCTGCCCGCCGACGGCAAGCGCAGCGTCGTCCTCTATCTGCACGGCGGCGCGTTCCTGACCTGTGGCGTGAACACCCACGGCAGGCTGACGACCGAATTGTCCCGGTTCGCCGACAGTCCGGTGTTCGTCGTGAACTACCGGATGATCCCGAAGCATTCGATCGGGGTGGCGCTCGACGACTGTTATGACGCCTACAAGTGGCTGCGGCTGACCGGCTACGCCCCCGAGCACATCGTGCTCGCCGGCGACTCGGCCGGCGGCTACCTGGCGCTCGCGCTGGCGCAGCGACTGCAGGCCGAAGGACTCGACTCCGAGATGCCCGCCGCCGTCGTCACCATGTCCCCGCTGTTCGAGATCGACAACACGAACCGCACCCAGCACCCGAACGCCCGCACCGATGCGATGTTCCCGCCCAAGGCGTTCGAGGCCCTCGTCGACATGATCGACGGCGCCGCCAAGCGTCAGGGCGAAGAGGTCTACGAGCCGCTGGATCACATCGAGCCCGGTCTGCCGCGCACCCTGATCCACGTCTCCGGGTCCGAGGTTCTGCTCAACGATGCGCGGAAGGCCGCCCGGATGCTGGCCGAGGCAGGTGTCCCGGTCGAGGTCCGTATCTGGCCCGGTCAGATGCATGTGTTCCAGCTGTGTTCACCCATCGTCGGCGAAGCAACACGCTCGCTGCGCCAGATCGGTGACTACATTCGAGAGGCCACGTGGTGAGTTGATCGGCGGCCTGAGACGATGGTGGCATGCGTATCGCCAGGCACATCAGTGAGCTCATCGGCAATACCCCGCTGGTCCAGCTGAACTCGGTCGTCACACCGGGATCAGGCCTGGTCGCAGCGAAGATCGAGTACCTCAACCCGGGCGGTAGCTCCAAGGACCGCATCGCGATCAAGATGATCGACGCCGCCGAGGCATCCGGCGAGCTCAAGCCCGGCGGCACCATCGTGGAGCCCACCTCCGGGAACACCGGCGTCGGGCTGGCCCTGGTTGCCCAGCAGCGCGGATACCGGTGTGTGTTCGTGTGCCCGGACAAGGTCAGCGAGGACAAGCGCAACGTGCTGCGGGCCTACGGTGCCGAAGTGGTGGTCTGCCCGACCGCCGTCGCCCCGGACGACCCGGCGAGCTACTACAGCGTGTCCAATCGTCTGGTCGAGGAGATCGACGGGGCCTGGAAGCCCGATCAGTACTCCAACCCGATGGGCCCGGAGAGCCACTACGAGACCACCGGTCCGGAGATCTGGGCCGACACCGACGGCAAGATCACGCACTTCGTCGCGGGCGTGGGCACCGGCGGGACCATCACCGGCACCGGCCGCTACCTCAAAGAGGTGTCGGATGGCCGCGTGCAGGTCATCGGCGCCGACCCGGAGGGCTCGGTGTACTCCGGCGGCACCGGTCGCCCCTACCTCGTCGAAGGCGTCGGCGAGGACTTCTGGCCCAGCGCATACGATCCCGCGATCCCGGACCGGATCATCGCTGTCTCCGACGCGGATTCCTTCGAGATGACCCGGCGACTGGCCCGCGAAGAGGCCCTTCTGGTCGGTGGATCGTGCGGGATGGCCGCGGTCGCCGCGTTGAAGGTGGCCGAGGAGGCCGGGCCCGACGCGGTGGTGGTCGTGTTGCTGCCCGATGGTGGGCGCGGTTACCTGTCCAAGGTTTTCAACGACGCCTGGATGTCGTCCTACGGCTTCCTGCGCAGCAGGCTGGACGGTTCGGTCGAGGACGTCACCGTCGGAGAGGTGTTGCGCCGCAAGTCCGGTGCGCTGCCGGACCTGGTGCACACCCATCCATCCGAGACGGTGCGCGACGCCATCAGCATCCTGCGCGAGTACGGGGTGTCGCAGATGCCGGTGGTCGGGGCCGAGCCGCCGGTGATGGCCGGCGAGGTCGCCGGCAGCGTGTCCGAAAGGGAACTGCTCTCAGCGGTTTTCGAAGGTCGAGCAAAGTTGGCCGATGCCGTGGCGCTGCACATGAGTGACCCGTTGCCGCTCATCGGTTCCGGCGAACTACTCGGTACCGCGGCAAAAGAACTGCGGGACTGCGACGCCGTCATGGTGGTCGAGGACGGCAAGCCGATCGGCGTGCTGACCCGGCACGACCTGTTGGGATCGCTGTCCGAGGGCGCCTCGCACCGTTGACCGGTGTGAATGACACTGATTGCGTTGGCAAACAGGTTTTCGCCTGCGCCGTATCCAGTTGATGAAGTTGGCGTGAGCGACGCCAATCTGAGCATGTTCTCAGGTAGGGTTACTCGCCGCAGAGCCAGCTAATTTCCTCACCTGGAAGGCGCCAATGACAGAGCAACCGCCACCACCTCCCGGGAATTACCCGCCGCCTCCTCCGCCTCCGCCGCCGCCCGGTGGTTACCCGCCGCCTCCGCAGGGCGGATTCCCGCCTCCGCCTCCCGGCGGTGGGTACGGCGGTCCGCCGCCCGGTGGGGGATTGCCCAAAGAGGCCTACACACCGTGGTTGACCCGTGTCCTGGCGTGGATCATCGACATCCTCCCGGTGGCGATCCTGGAGGGCATCGGCTACGGCCTGCTGATCGGAACCCGGGAAACGGTGTGCGTCACCGACTCCTCGGAATACGACCTCGGCGAGTTCTGCGCCACCGGTGCCTCGACGCTGGGCCAGGTGTCGTTCGCCATCACCTGGATTCTGGCGCTTGCCTACATCATCTGGAACTACGGCTACCGGCAGGGAACGACGGGGTCGAGCATCGGCAAGGGCATCCTGAAGTTCAAGGTGGTCAGCGAAAGTACCGGGCAGCCAATCGGATTCGGTATGTCCATCGTGCGGCAGCTGGCGCACGTGGTGGACGCCGTCATCTGCTACATCGGCTACCTGTTCCCGCTGTGGGACGCCAAGCGCCAGACGATCGCCGACAAGATCATCAAAACCGTCTGTCTGCCGCTCTGACATCAGCCGCAGTATCAGGATCACCGGAAGCGCCGGCCCGCGGATTGACCGCTGCGGGCCGGTGTTTCACTATCAGCCGCAACGCGAAGAGAAGGTGACATGACTCAACCACCACCGCCGGAAGAGTTCGGGCCACCGCAGGAGCGCATCCCGGCGCAGGGCTACCCACCACCGCAAGGCAATTACCCGCCGCCGCAAGGCAATTACCCGCCGCCCGGGTATCCCGTCCCGGGGGCACCCGCGTTCAGTGCGCCCGCCTACCGTGTCGGCGAAGCGGTCTCGTGGGCGTGGAACAAGTTCAGCGCGCACTCCCCGGCAATCCTCATTCCGACGCTGGTGTTGGGGGTGATCTATGGCGTGACCCAGTTCAGCATCCAGGCCGTGTCCAACGGCTTCGGTGCGGTGGGGAATTCGTCCATCGATGCGGGCTACGACGCGAGCTTCTCGTTCGATCTGACCGGTGTCGTGGTGTCCGTCCTCGGGGTCATCGCCACCGCGGTCGTGGTCGCGGTGGCCCAATCCGCCTACCTCAACGGCATGATCGACATCGCCAACGGGCAACCGGTGGAGATACGGTCGTTCTTCAAGCCCCGCAACGTCATCGACGTCGTCATCGCGTCGGTCCTGTCCAGCATCATCATCGGTCTCGGCGCCCTGTTGTGCATCGTGCCCGGCGTCATTGCGACGATCATGTTGCTGTTCACCACGGTTGCCATTCTGGACCGCAACATTTCGGGCACCGACGGTCTGGGAACGAGCTTTGCCATCGCCAAGGCCAATTTCGGCCCGGTGGCGCTGACCTGGCTGGCCACCGTCGGCATCACGCTCCTGGGGCTGGTGGCGTGCGTGGTCGGTCTCGTCGTCGCCTACCCGGTCAGCGCGCTGGTCACCGTGTACGCCTACCGCAGGCTCACCGGCGGATACCTGGCGCCGCCGACGCCCGACCCGCGGCCGGAATGAGCAGGGTGCACTGCGCTCCCGGTGTGCCGCGCGAAAACCGCCGGACAGTCGCTCACTTGATCATGAAGACATAGGCTCACCCCGAGCGCCGGTTCACGGGTCTCGTCTCCCGGGGACGGTGTTGCGTCGTCAGTAGTTCAAATCTCACGAGAAGGTGACATGACTCAACCGCCTCCTCCGCCGGGCAGCACACCGCCCGGCGGATTCCCGCCGCCTCCCGAGAACGTTCCGCCTCAGGGCGGCTACCCGCCGCCCGGCAACTACCCGCCGCCGGGGAACTACCCGCCCCCGCAGGGCAACTACCCGCCGCCACAAGGGGATTACCCCCCGCCGCCCCAGGGCAACTACCCGCCGCCTCCGCAAGGTGGCTACCCGCCGCCCCCGCAGGGTGGTTACCCACCGCCGCCTCCGCCGCAGGGCGGCTACGCGCCCCCACCGCCGCAGGGCGGCTACCCGCCGCCCGGTGGCTATCCACCGGCGGGGTACCCCGGTGGGCCCGGCGCCGGCCCGGCGTTCGCCGTCGGTGACGCGTTCTCCTGGGCATGGAACAAGTTCAGCAAGAACGCGGCTGCGCTGATCATCCCGACGCTGGTGTACGCGCTCATCGTGGGCATCGTCGGCGGCATCGTCTACGGCCTGGCTTTCGCGCTGGCGCCCAGTGGCGTGACCACCTATGACTCCTACGACTCGGGCTTCAGCTACGAGTACAGTGCCGGATTCGGGGTGGCCAGCTTCATCGTGCTCGCCCTCGGCGGCCTGATCCTGCTGGTGCTGCTGGCGGCGATCTCGTCGGCATACATCAGCGGCATTCTGGATATCGCCAACGGTGTTCCGGTCACCGCGGGCTCGTTCTTCAAGCCGCGGCTCATCGGCCCCGTCATCATCGCCACCGTGCTGGTGGGCATCGCGACCGCGATCGGCAACGCGCTGTGCTACCTGCCGGGCCTGATCGTGTCGATCTTCGCGTTCTTCACCACCGTCGCGCTGCTGGACCGCAATCTCTCGGCCATCGACGCGATCAAGACGAGCATCGACATCACCAAGAACAACTTCGTCCAGGTGCTGATCGCCTGGCTGCTGTTCGCGGTGATCATCTTCGTCGGATCGCTGCTGTGCGGTATCGGCATCATCGTGGCCGCACCGGTCGCGATCCTGTTCGAGGTTTACGCCTTCCGGCGCCTGACCGGCGGACAGGTTGCGCCGCTGACGCCGTAGCGGCATAGCGCAAGGGAGCGGGGTGGGCCGGTACCGGTCCACCCCGTTTCGTCTGTACGGACCCCACTACCCTTGTCCGCATGGGTGAACAGCGCTCCGCACATGACGCACACCGGTGGCAGGGTTTGGCGACCCGGGCCATCCACGCCGGGTTCCGGCCCGATCCGGCCACCGGCGCCGTCAATGCCCCGATCTATGCCAGTTCGACCTTCGCCCAGGACGGCGTGGGCGGCCTGCGCGGCGGCTACGAGTACGCCCGCACCGGCAACCCGACCCGCGCCGCGCTGGAGGCGTCCCTGGCCGCCGTGGAAGAGGCCGACTACGGCCGCGCCTTCGCCTCGGGCATGGCGGCCACCGACTGTGTGCTGCGCGCCGTGCTGCGTCCCGGCGATCACGTCGTCATCCCCGATGATGCCTACGGCGGCACCTTCCGCCTGATCGACAAGGTGTTCACCCAGTGGGGGATTCGCTACTCGCCGGTGGCGCTCACCGATCTGGATGCGGTCGCCGCCGCGATCACCGATCAGACGAAGCTGGTCTGGGTCGAGACGCCCACCAACCCGCTGCTGTCGATCGCCGATATCGCCGGGATCGCCGAGATCTCCCGCCGGGCGGGTGCGAAGCTCTTGGTGGACAACACCTTTGCCTCACCGGCGCTGCAGCAGCCGCTGACCCTCGGTGCCGATATCGTGCTGCACTCCACCACGAAGTACATCGGTGGTCATTCCGACGTCGTGGGCGGTGCACTGCTCACCAGCGATGAGGAACTCGACACCGCGTTCGCGTTCCTGCAGAACGGCGCAGGCGCCGTCCCCGGACCGTTCGACGCCTACCTGACCATGCGGGGCCTCAAGACCCTGGTGCTGCGCATGCAGCGGCACAGCGAGAACGGCGCCAAGGTGGCCGAGTTCCTGGCCGAGCATCCGGCGATCGACTCGGTGCTCTATCCCGGTCTGCCCAGCCACCCGAACCACGAGGTGGCGGCCAAGCAGATGTCCGGTTTCGGCGGCATGGTGTCGGTGCGACTGCGCGGCGGGCGCGCCGCCGCCCAGGATTTCTGCGCCCGAACGGAGATTTTCATTCTCGCTGAATCTTTGGGCGGGGTGGAATCGCTGATCGAGCATCCCGGTGCGATGACGCATGCCTCCACCGCCGGCTCGCAGCTCGAGGTGCCCGAGGATCTGGTCCGGCTCTCGGTCGGTATCGAGGAGGCCGCCGACCTACTCGGCGATCTGGAGCAGGCGCTGCGCTAGGAGCCCAGCGCGGGCCGCAGCGCGGACACCGTGACGGCGAGATTGACCTCCGGCAGCGCGGTGGGCGACTCGTCGACCCAGCTGCCCAGGGCGATCTCACCGGCCCGGGCATGCACCCAGCGCCAGCCGCGGTCGTTGAGGCTCAGCAGCGCGCCCAGACCGTCGGTGGCATGCAGCAGCGAGATGATCGCTGCCATCGGCGGGGTCGGTGGGCGCCGGTCGAACAATGCGGACAGCAGCGCCGCGCGGGCCGGGCCGACGCGGTTGCGGGTCAGCAGCGGAAACGCTGTTTCCTTCTTGAACCCCTTGGACGGCAACGGGATCCGCCGGATCTGCCCGCCGCGTTCCAGGTGTACGACGAGATCATCCTCGGCGTGCCTGCTCAACTTGGCGATGGCCGAGGACGGCCGCAGCGGCCGCTGCGAAAGCAGCTCCCACGCCGGTCCGGTGACGGGATCCAATGGTCCCGAGCCGGTCAGCGCGACAAGACGACCCGATTCGACCGGCTCACCATCGACGGCCGGCCGGATACGGCAGGCCCAAGCCAGGTCCAGCAGGGTGGCCGCGCCGAGAACGCGGCGCCTGCGCTGTCGGTCCAGCCCGGGCTGCGCCGACGCATTGTCGAGCAGCAGCAGGAACAGGTCCTCGGCGATCTGGGCCACCGGAGAAACCTATCGTCCCGCCGCGGCGGACTGCCTCAGGAGTGGTACGGCTCCGCGCTGAGCAGGGTCACCGTGACGGTGCTGCCATTGGGAATCGTGTAGCTGCGGGTGTCGCCGACCTTGGCGTCGAGCAGCGCCTCACCCAGCGGTGACTTGGGCGAATACACCTCGAGCTTGCCGTCGCTGACGCCCTCCTGGCGGGTCGCGATCAGGAACGTCTCGGTGTCGTCCTTGTCATCGCCGTACTGGACCTTCACCACCGAACCGGGCAGCGCGACGCCGGACTGCTTGGGTGCCTCGCCGACCTTGGCGTTGTTCAGCAGCTCCTGGAGCTGACGGATGCGCGCCTCTTCCTGGCCCTGCTGCTCACGGGCGGCGTGGTAGCCACCGTTCTCGCGCAGGTCGCCCTCTTCCCGGCGGTCGTTGATCTCGGCGGCGATGATGGGGCGGTTGGCGATCAGCTGGTCCAGCTCCGCCTTCAAACGGTCGAAAGCCTCTTCGGTCAGCCAGGTGACCTGGGTATCGGTCATGTCCTCGCGCTCCTGTCGTTGATCTTTTCTCGCGCGCTGTATCGCGTGGGAAGGTCGTGTATCGCCGCGATCGCAGGCGCTGTGGCAGCGCGCTAATGCAGCAATACACGGTTCCAGCCGGAACCGTGTATCGGCCAAGCTTACCACCGCCGTGTCAACGCGTTTTCACGATTTAGCAGTTCGCCGTTGGTCGCGCGGACGTCTCTAGGGCGCCACCAGATAGGCCGGCACATCGATTCCGCAGCCGTAGATATCGCCGACGACCGGCGGTTTGGTGGACTTGACCACGGCGTCGATCACCACCGACGACGCGGTGGACGGCGGCACCAGGATCTCCCGGCGGCCGGTCTCGTCGCCGTTGATCGACCGGGCACGCACGATGCACACCGCGGGCACCGACGGGTCGGAGCGGGTGACGGTGATCGTCACCGCCACGGTCTCGTCGTCGACGATCTTGTATCCGCCGAGCTCGCCCTTTACATCGCCGGTCCCGAACCGCTGGAAGGCGATGAGCGCGATCACCACTCCTGCCGTCACAATCAGCAGGAACAGTCCGATCACCACTCGGCGGCGGGTGCGGCGGGACAGTTTCTGCCGCCCGTAACGGGCGGTGGGACGCTCGATGGTCAAGGTTAAGGGTGCCCGTCGGTCAGTTGGTTCCACTACAGCTGGAACTATAGAGCGGTGGGCATACGCGAGAGGGACGCCTCGTTGGATGAGACACGATGACTGAATTGCGCTTGATGGCGGTACACGCCCACCCCGATGACGAGTCCAGCAAGGGAGCGGCCACCACGGCCCGCTACGCGGCCGAAGGTGCCCGGGTCATGGTGGTGACCCTCACCGGCGGTGAACGTGGTGACATCCTGAACCCGGCGATGGACATCCCTGAAGTGCACGGACGCATTCATGAGGTGCGCCGTGACGAGATGGCCAAGGCCGCCGAGATCCTGGGTGTCGAACACCGCTGGCTGGGCTATGTCGATTCCGGCCTGCCCGAGGGCGACCCGCTGCCCCCGCTGCCGGAGGGCTCCTTCGCCACGGTGCCGCTGGACGGGCCGACCGAGGCGCTGGTGCGGGTGATCCGCGAGTTCCGCCCGCATGTGCTGACCACCTACGACGAGAACGGCGGGTATCCGCACCCGGATCACATCCGGTGCCACGAGGTGTCCGTCGCCGCGTACGAGGCCGCGGCCGACTACCTGCGCTACCCCGACGCCGGGGAACCCTGGGCGGTGTCCAAGCTGTACTACAACCACGGTTTCCTGCGGCAGCGGATGCAGGTGCTGCAGGACGAGTTCGCCAAGCACGGCCAGGACGGCCCGTTCGCGAAGTGGCTGGAGAACTGGGACGCCGAGGAGGACGTGATCGAGTCGCGGGTGACCACCCGGGTGGAGTGCGCGAAGTTCTTCGCCCAGCGTGATGACGCCCTGCTCGCGCATGCCACCCAGATCGACCCGAAGAGTTTCTTCTTCACCACGCCCATGGAGTGGCAGCAGCGGCTGTGGCCGACCGAGGAATTCGAGCTCGCACGGTCCCGCATACCGGTGCAGCTGCCCGAGACCGACCTCTTCGCAGGGATCAAAACATGACTGACCTACTCCTGATCGCCGCCGGCCTGCTGGCCGAGGAGGGGCCGCGTCAGACCGGCCCCGACTTCGGCAAGGCCAGCCCGGTGGGTCTGCTGGTGCTGGTGCTGCTGCTGATCGGCACCTTCGCGCTGGTGTGGTCGATGAACCGGCACCTCAAGCGGCTGCCGGAGTCGTTCGACCCGGAGCATCCCGAGCCCGACCAGGCCGTCGACGAGGGCACGACAGGTGAGTTCAAGGGTGACGCCAAGGGGTAACACCCTGGGCGGGTCCACCAGCCCCTACCTGCGCCAGCACGCGGACAATCCGGTGCACTGGCAGCAGTGGGGTGCGGAGGCACTGGCCGAGGCGGCCGCCCGCGATGTGCCGATCCTGCTGTCCATCGGGTACGCCGCCTGCCACTGGTGCCATGTGATGGCCCACGAATCCTTCGAGGACGCCGACGTCGCCGCGGCGGTCAACGACGACTTCGTCTGTATCAAGGTCGACCGCGAGGAGCGTCCGGATCTGGACGCGATCTACATGAATGCCACCGTGGCGCTGACCGGTCAGGGCGGCTGGCCGATGACCTGTTTCCTGACCCCGGACGGGCGCCCCTTCTTCTGCGGCACCTACTACCCCAAGGACGGTTTCCTGCAGCTCGTCTCGGCCGTCAAAGAGACCTGGCAGCAGCGGCGCGCCGAGGTCGAGCAGGCCTCCGACGAGATCGCCGGGGAACTACGGGCGATGAGCGCGGGCCTGCCGGGTTCCGGCCCGGCGCTGGAAGCCCGGTTGTGCGACGACGCGGTGGCCGCGGTGCTGCGCGACGAGGACGTGCAGCGCGGCGGGTTCGGCGCAGCACCCAAGTTCCCGCCCTCGGCGGTGCTGGAGGCACTGCTGCGCCACTACGAGCGCACCGGTTCGGAGCGGGTGCTGGCGACGGTGCAACGGGCCGGTGCGGCAATGGCGCGCGGCGGCATTTACGACCAGCTCGCCGGTGGGTTCGCCCGCTACAGCGTCGACCCGTCCTGGGTGGTGCCGCATTTCGAGAAGATGCTCTACGACAACGCGCTGCTGCTGCGGTTCTACGCGCACTGGGCGCGGATCACCGGAAATCCGCTGGCGCGCAGGATCACCGACGAGACGGCCCGCTTCATCATCGACGGCCTGGGCGCCGGCGGCATGTTCACCTCTTCGCTGGACGCCGACTCCGACGGGGTGGAGGGGCTCACCTACGCGTGGACGCCGGCCCAACTGCGCGATGTCCTGGGTGACGACGCCGACTGGGCCGCTTCGCTTTTCGGGGTGACCGACACCGGTACCTTTGAGGACGGCAGCTCGGTGCTGCAACTGCACACCGATCCCGACGATCAGGTGCGCTTCGAGCGGGTGCGGGCGGCGTTGGTGGCAGCCCGCGCGCAGCGCCCCCAGCCGGCGCGCGACGACAAGGTGGTGACGGCCTGGAACGGCCTGGCCATCACCGCGCTCATCGAGGCCTCGGTGGCGCTGGACAAACCCGAATACCTGGACGCGGCAACGGTGTGCGCGCGGGAGCTGCTGCTCCTGCACCTGGCAGGCGGTCGGCTGCGCCGCGCGAGCCTCGGTGGCGTGGCCGGCGAGAGCTCGGCGATCCTGGAGGATTACGCGACGCTGATCACCGCGATGTGCGGGCTGTATCAGCTCACCGGAGTTGCGGCCTGGCTGACCACCGCCACGGGTCTGCTCGACACCGTGCTGGAGCATTTTGCCGACGCCGGGCAGCCCGGCCGATGGTTCGACACCGCCGACGACGCCGAGACGCTGATGGTGCGGCCCGCGGACCCACTCGACGGCGCCACCCCGTCGGGGGCGTCATCGATCGCCGAGGCGCTGCAGCTGGCGGCGCACCTGACCGGGGACGCGCGCTACGGCGCAGCGGCCGATGCCACGCTCGCGTCCGCCACCACCGTGCTGGCCAAAGTTCCACGCTCGGGCGGACATTGGCTCGCCGTTGCCGAGGCCGCGGTGCGCGGACCCATCCAGATCGCGGTGGCCTGCGACCCCGCGCACTCGGAGCTGCTGGCTGCTGCGCGCCGGCTCGCACCCGGGGGAGCCGTGGTCGTCGGAGGCCCGGTGGACTCATCGGAGTTGCTGGCCGGTCGCGACCGGGTGGGTGGGCGCGATGCCGCCTATGTGTGCCGCGGACGGGTCTGCGATCTGCCCGTGACCACCGTGCAGGATCTCGCTACCGCGCTTTCTCCAACTGCCCCGAGGCCTTCCGTGTAGCCTGCCGCACATGAGCTTCGAGCCGGATGTCTTGCAAGGTTTCGTCCAGCGCTACCTGGACACCGCCGCCAGTGGCAGCGCCGATGACGTCGCCGCGCTGTACGCCGAGGACGCCACGCTGGAGGATCCGGTGGGCGGCGGCGAGGTGCACATCGGGCGCCAGGCCATCGCCGGGTTCTACAAGAACGTCGAAGGCGTCGAGGTGACGACCGAGCTGCTGTCATTCCGCGCCGGCGGCAGCGAGGCGGCGTTCGTCTTCGCCATCACCGTGGGCGGCGCGATGCGCATCGAACCCATCGAAATCATGGCGTTCAACAGCGAGGGCCAGATCACGTCCATGCGGGCGTTCTGGGGCCCGGCCGACATCACCCAGCTGTAGGTCAGAAGACCGCGAACCACATCGCGATGTAGTGGCAGAGCGCCGCGACCGCGGTGCAGGCGTGGAAGAACTCGTGGTGGCCGAACGTGGTCGGCCACGGGTTGGGCCATTTGAGGCCGTAGAACACCCCTCCGACGCTGTAGAGCGCGCCGCCGACGATCAACAGCACCACCGCCGCCACGCCGGCGCCGTCCATGATCGGCCCGATGAACCACACCGCGATCCAGCCCAGGAGCAAGTAGAGCGGCACACCCACCCAGCGGGGGGCCGACGGCCAGAACATCTTCAGCAGCACGCCCGCGAAGGCGCCGGCCCAGACGATCCAGAACAGCAGCCAGCCTTTCTCGGACGGCAACGCCAGCAAGGCGAACGGGGTGTAGCTGCCCGCGATGAAGACGAAGATCATCGAGTGGTCGAGGCGCTTCATCCACTTGCGTGCCGTCGGATTCGTCCACGTGACCCGGTGGTAGACACCGCTCACGGCGAACATCGCCACGATGGTGAACGTGTAGAGCAGTGTCGCCAGACCGGCTTGCGTCGACTCCAGCGACCACGACACCGCGACGAGCGCGGCGCCGGCGACGAACGCGACGAACGCCGAGTACACATGGATCCAGCCGCGTGCGCGTGGCCGGCCGAGGAATTGTGCGACGCCGTCTGCGAAAGCCTCGGGCAGATCTTCGGCTTGATGCACAGCTGCTGACCGGTACGGCCGGCTCGAGTCGATCGTCTCGGGTTCAATGCGCGATCCCGCTGTGCTTTTCGCTTCCGACATGTCACCTCCCCTGAGTGGCACGGAATAGCCTGATCGTCACAGTAGTCTTGTTGGCTGTGGAGATCATTCCGCCGCGACTCAAGGAGCCGGCCTACCGGCTCTACGAACTGCGGTTGCGTAGAGAGTTGGCGCAGGCCAGGTCTGAGCTCCCGCGCCACATCGCAGTGTTGTGTGACGGAAATCGCCGCTGGGCGCGTGACGCCGGGTTCGACGATGTCAGTTACGGCTACCGCAAGGGCGCGGCGAAGATCGCCGAGATGCTGCGCTGGTGCCAGGCCGCCGGCATCGAGCTGACGACGGTCTATCTGCTCTCGACGGAGAACCTCCAGCGGGACCCCGACGAGCTGAGCGCGCTGATCGACATCATCACCGATGTCGTCGAGGAGATCTGCGATCCCGCCAACCGCTGGAGTGTGCGCACCGTCGGTGACCTGGAACTACTGGGCGAGGAGCCGGCCCGCCGGCTGCGGGACGCGGTCGAGGGCACGGTGGGCTCGGCCGCACCCGGCGCATTGCAGGTGAATGTCGCCGTGGGCTACGGCGGACGCCAGGAGATCGTCGACGCGGTCCGCGGGCTGCTGGGCAAGCAACTGGCCAACGGCGCCAGCGCCGAGCAACTCGTCGAATCCGTGACCGTCGAAGCCATCTCGGAGAACCTGTACACCTCGGGTCAGCCCGATCCGGATCTCGTCATCCGGACCTCGGGTGAGCAACGTCTCTCCGGATTCCTGCTGTGGCAGAGCGCATATTCGGAGATGTGGTTCACCGAAGCGCACTGGCCGGCGTTCCGCCGGGTCGACTTCCTGCGCGCGTTGCGCGACTACACCATGCGGCACCGCAGGCACGGCAGGTAACCGCGATGGCGGGCCTCTCGGCGATCGTGTTCGCGCTCAGCTGGTGGCTCGGGCTCTACCTCCTCGCGCGGGACCCGCGTAAGCCGGTGCTGGTGCTGGCGGCCGCCGGACTGACCAGCTTCGCCGCGGTGGTGGCGCTCGACGCGGTGCGGGTGGTCACCGAGTCGGACGTGCTGGGCCGCATCGAGATCTACCTGATGGCGCTGCCGGGGATCGCCTGGTTCGCGGTGCTCGTCGAACTGTCCCGGCCCCCCGACACCTGGCGCGGCCGGATTCGGGAGATCCTTCTGGTGGGCGGCGTCGCCGCGGTGGCCTTCACCGGCGCGGCCCTGGCCGGCGATGTCGACGGACCGCTGCGGCTCGGGCATTGGTTGATGTTCGCCGCGGTCTCGCTGCCGTCGCTGGGGGCCATGGTGACCGCCATGCTGCGTCCGGCCCAACCGGTGCCGGTGGTGCGCTTCGTGTTGGTGGCCACTCTGTTCTTCGCGCTGGCCAACGTGATCCTCATCATCCCGCTGGGACTGCTGCCCAGCGCGCTGGCGCTGGCCTCCACCGGTTTCGACGTGGCACTGCTCGGTATCGCGGTGGCGCTCTGGGATGCCTTCGACGAGGGACAGGCGCTGCGCGCGGACATGCTTCGGTCCTTCACCGCGACGGCCGCCGTCGCGGTGCTGTTCGGCGGTCAGGCGGTCATCGGACTGGCGGTCGCGGGCCCGTCCGCGTCGACCGCGCTGACCGTGCTGCTGTTCACCAGCCTGGGCATCGCCATCGCGATCAACGTGCTGGCCGACCCCCTCGCCGGTGTGCTGGACCGGCTGGCGTTCTCCCGCTCACCCGCCCTGCGCGCCGAGCGGGCCGCGCTGCGCAGCACCGAGGCCGCGTTGCCGTTGCGGTCACCCAACCCGCTGCACGACGTCGACGATGACACCTTCGCCCGGCTGACCCGGCGCGCGCTCGGGCATTACGGCGACCTGTCCAAACTCGTCGCCAGCCCGCTGACCGAGCTACCGGCAATCGACGAGCGGCTGGCGGCCCGCGGCGCCGCGGATCAGCCGCTGGAACGGGCCAACGAACTGAAGGCCTTGCTCGCCGACCGTATCGCCGCGCTCAAACCGCGCGACGGCAACGACTTCGGCACCAGTGAGCAGTGGCGGTACTACAACTCGCTCTACTTCCCGTATGTGGTCGGGGTACGGGCCTACGCGCAGAACGCGACGGCGGCCGGACTCGACCCGGTGGCCCGCCAGGCCTGGCAGTGGTTGGTCACCGAGGTGCCGCAGCGTTCCCTGCACAACTGGCAGAACGCGGCGGCCCGCGTCATCGCTGCCGATCTGCGCGGCGGATTGCCGGCACACGCCCGCTGACCTCTGCGCCCGAGGCCACTTCTCCTCGGCCGCATCGGCGTGACCTGCCGTTGGCAGTGATTGGCAGCATCCGGCGTCGAACTGGCAGCGCGTCGGAGGGCAGGGTCGAAGGGGTCAGAAGCTCTTCCGGCCAACCGGCGCGGGACGTCCCGCGCATCCGGGGTGCAGGTGCCCGGGTGTCGAGGCACGCGGTGGCGTCCCGCACCGGTCAAGAAACTCATCGACAGCATGTGAAAGGAAGATCCATGTCCGCCATCACCGTCCCCGCCGTATCAACCCGTCCCGACGCATTCCTGCGCCTGGCCATGCGCGCCGACGCGGTCATCGTCGGCGTCATCGGCGTCGCCCTGCTGGCCGGCGCCCAAGCGGCCGCCGACACCACCGGTCTGCCCGTCGCCGTCGAACACGGCGTCGGTGTCTTCTCGGTGGTCTACGGCGTCGTCGTGCTCGCGCTGGCCGCGCTGGACCGGGTGCGCCCCGGCGGCATCGCCACCGTCATCGCCAATCTGGTGTGCACCGTCATCGCCGCCGCGGTGATCCTCACCGGCATGTTCCCGCTGACCGGTGTCGGCATCGCGGCAGTGGTGGTGACCGGCCTGTACACCCTGGTGATGGCCGAGTTGCAGTACGTCGGTCTGCGCCGCTTCGCCGCCTAGGAAAACCGAGTAGCCCGGTACTCAAGACGGCGCGGCGGAACGGGTTCACAGTAAAAGGCACGTCCGAGGAGGCTGCCGTGGTCGCTACTGAATCCTGCGATGTCTGCATCGTCGGTGCCGGGCTCACCGGTATCAACGCCCTGTTCGTCGCGAGTCGCTATCTGCGGCCCGATCAGAAGGTGATCCTGCTGGATCGCCGAAAGCGCACCGGCGGTATGTGGGTGGACGTCTACCCGTACGTGCGCCTGCACCAACCGCACGGAATGTTCACCGCCGGGAACATCCCGTGGACGCTGGACCGGGATCCCGGATATCTGGCCACCAAAGACGAGGTACTCGATCACTTCGAGCACTGCATCGACCAGATCGGGCAGCGGGTACAGGTCGACCAACGGTACGGCTGGTCATTGCTGTCCGACACCGCGGGACCAGATGGGGGAGTCCGCATCACGTGCCGGTCCGACACCGGCGAGGAACGCGTGATCGAGACGACACGTCTCATCAAGGCCTACGGGTTCGGTCTCAACCCCAATGAGCCGCTGTCGGTTTCCAGCGACAGCGTCAGGTCGGTATCGCCGGACTACTGCGATGTGCGATCGGGCGAGATCGCCGGCAGCGACAAACCGGTATGGATCATCGGCAGTGGTAAGACCGCGATGGACACCGCGCACGCGCTCATCACCCGGTTCCCGGGCCGTGAGGTGAACCTGGTGGCCGGGTCGGGGACTTTTTTCACCAACCGTGACCAGTTCTTTCCCGCCGGTGCGCGGCGGTGGTGGGGCGGGAAACTCGTCAGCGGTCTCGGGTCGGAGTTCGGCCGGAGGTTCGACGGCAGCAACGAGGCCGAGGTGGCGCAGTGGTACCGGCAGACCCACGGCACCTGCCCGACACCGCAAGCCGGGAATTTCATGCTCGGCGTCTTGTCCGAGGCTGAATGCCGCACTGTCGCAGCCGGTGTCAACGAGGTGGTGATGGACCACCTCGTCGACGTGGTGGATCGAGACGGTGCCGTCGAGCTGGTGTTGCGCAACGGCACGAGGCCGATCCAACCCGGCAGCTGGCTGGTGAACTGCACCGGCTACCTCGCGGTCGACGAATTGCCCTACGAGCCGTACACGTCGGCCGACGGCTCGGTGCTGTCGATCAACACCCGCTCGGCCACCATGCATCTCACCTCCTACGCCGGTTATTTCATGACACATCTGATGTTCCAGGACAAGCTGAACAGTGCGGCGCTCTACGAGCTGGATCTCTACGAGCTGCAGAAGCGATGCAAGCCCGCTCTGGCGTTCGCGATGTTCACCCTGGTTCAGCACAACCTCAGCGTGATCGCCGACGAGTTGCCCGCCAAGGTGTTCAGCGAGTGTGGGCTGGACTTCGACCGGTGGTATCCGTGGCACCGGCGCACCGCTGCCGGGCTGAGATTCCTGCGGACCCATCGAGCGCAGCGCGAGCAGTTCCGCCGGACCCTGGACACCCTGCAGAAACGGCTCGGCATCCGCTGTGGACCGCTGGAATCTGAGGTCAGAGCTTCCGAAGTCGCAGCCGGTTGATGGAGTGATCGGAGTCCTTGCGCAGCACCAGGGTGGCGCGTGGCCGGGTCGGCAGGATGTTCTCGATCAGGTTGGGACGGTTGATCGAATGCCAGATGTCGCGGGCGGCGAACACCGCCTGATCATCGGTGAGCGTCGAGTAGTGGTGGAAGTGTGACGCCGGGTTGGCAAACGCGCCGGCCCGCATCGACAGGAACCGGGAGATGTACCACTGCTCGATGTCCTCGACCCGCGCGTCGACATAGAGCGAGAAGTCGAACAGGTCCGAGACCATCAGCGCCGGACCGGTTTGCAGCACATTGAGACCCTCGAGGATGAGGATGTCTGGCTGCCGGATCAACTGCTGTTCGCCCGGCACGATGTCGTAGATCAGGTGCGAATACACCGGCGCACAAGCCTTGTCGGCGCCCGATTTCACCGCGGTGACGAAGCGCATCAAGGCCCGGCGATCGTAGCTCTCCGGGAAACCCTTGCGGTGCATGATATTCCGGCGTAGCAGCTCAGCGTTGGGGTAGAGGAAACCGTCGGTGGTCACCAGGTCGACGCGCGGGTGGTGCTCCCAGCGTCCCAGCAGTGCCTTGAGCACGCGTGCGGTGGTCGACTTACCGACGGCCACGCTGCCGGCGACGCCGATGACGAAGGGCACCGGACGGTCGTTGTGCTGCTCACCGAGGAACTCCGCGGTGGCGGCGAACAGCCGCTGGTGGGCGGCGACCTGCAGGTGGATCAACCGGGCCAGCGGCAGGTAGACCTCTTCGACCTCCAAGAGGTCGATCTGCTCACCCAGACCGCGCAGGCCGGTCAACTCGGATTCGTTCAGTGCGAGCGGCGTCGCCATACGCAGGGAGCGCCATTGGGTCCGGTCGAACTCCACATATGGGCTCGGCTCGCTGGGCCGCGGCATATCGCCAGTCTTGCATCTAACGTTGACTGCTATGAACGCCGGTATGGATTCGGGCACGCTGATTCGTGATTACCTGCTGCTGGGCTTGCGGTTCGACCGGATCGAGGAGGGCTATGTCGACTCCTTCACCGGTGACCCGGCGCTGCGCCGCCAGGTCGCCGACGAACCCACCCCGGATCCGGCTGACCTGGCCCGTCAGGCCCAGCGGTTGTGGGCCGAGGTGCCGCGCACCGAGGGCCTCGACGAGCAGCGCGCCGGCTACCTGGCCGCGCACCTGAAGGCACTGGCCTGCGCCGGACGCAAGTTCGCCGGCGAGGACGTCGGGTTCGTCGAGGAGGTCCGCGAGTACTTCGACGTCGACATCGCCAAGGGCGACCCGGATCGCTACCGCGACGCCCACACCAAACTCGACGAGGCGCTCGGCGGCAGCGGTCCGCTGGCGGGGCGGTTGCAGGCGTACCGCGCCGGCGAGGAGATCCCGCCGGACCGCCTCGAGGAGTGCATCCACGCGTTCTCCTCGGCGCTGCGAGACACCGTGCGCGCCACCTACCCGCTGCCCGAGAGCGAGACGATCACCTACGAGGTCGTCACCGACAAGCCGTGGTCGGGCTTCAACTACTACCTCGGCGACTACAAGTCCACCGTCGCGGTCAACGCCGACCTCAAACAGCAGATGTCGAACCTGCCGCGACTGGTCGCCCACGAGTCCTACCCCGGTCACCACACCGAGCACTGCCGCAAGGAGGCCGGCTTGGTGGCCGGTCTGCAGCAGGACGAGCAGACCATCTTCCTGGTCAACACCCCGCAGTGCCTGATGGCCGAGGGACTGGCCGATCTGGCGCTCTATGCCGTCCAGGGCCCGTCCTGGGGTGGCTGGGCCGCCGAGATCTATGCCGACCTGGGCCTGCGGTTCGACGGGGACCGCTCGGCCGCCATCTCCGAGGCCGCCGCGGCGCTGGCCGACGTGCGCCAGGATGCGGCACTGATGCTGCACGACGAGCACCGCGACATCGACGACGTCGCGGCCTACCTGAGCCGATGGCTGCTGGTCAGCGACGACCGGGCCCGGCAGATGCTGCGCTTCCTGTCCTCCCCGCTGTGGCGCGCCTACACCAGCACCTATGTCGAGGGGTACCGGCTGCTGCGGGCGTGGATCGACAACCGGCCCGCCGGGGTGTCGCTGACCGAACGGTTCGGCAGGCTGCTCGACGAGCCACTGATCCCGTCCAGCCTGCGGGCGGCCTGACCGGGTCGGTAGGTTTCGGCGACGGCCACCACGGCGTTTAGGCTGGAGGCATGACTGCCGACTCGTCGTTGACCGCTCCGGGTGTTGAGTACGCCGCCACCGCCAGCGAGGCCTACCGGGCCGCGCTGCAGGTGATCGAGTCGGTGGAGCCCCGTATCGCCGCCGCGACCCGCAAAGAGCTTGCCGATCAGCGTGATTCGCTCAAGCTGATCGCCAGTGAGAACTATGCGTCGCCGGCCGTGCTGTTGACCATGGGCACCTGGTTCTCCGACAAGTACGCCGAGGGCACCGTCGGGCACCGTTTCTACGCGGCCTGCCAGAACGTCGACACCGTCGAGGCGCTCGCCGCCGAGCACGCCCGCGAACTGTTCGGCGCCCCGTACGCCTACGCGCAGCCGCACTCCGGGATCGACGCCAACCTGGTCGCCTACTGGGCCATCCTGGCGACCCGCATCGAAGCCCCGGGGCTTGCGGAACTCGGCGCCAAGCACGTCAACGATCTGTCCGAACAGGACTGGGAGAAGCTGCGCGCCAAGCTGGGCAACCAGCGGCTGCTCGGCATGTCCCTGGAAACCGGTGGCCACCTCACCCACGGCTTCCGGCCCAACGTGTCCGGCAAGATGTTCCATCAGCGCAGCTACGGCACCGACCCGGAGACCGGCCTGATCGACTACGCCGCAGTCGCCGCCGCGGCCCGCGAGTTCAAGCCGCTGATCCTGGTCGCCGGTTATTCGGCCTACCCGCGCCGGGTCAACTTCGCCACGATGCGCGAGATCGCCGACGAGGTCGGCGCCACCCTGCTGGTCGACATGGCCCACTTCGCCGGCCTGGTGGCCGGCAAGGTGTTCACCGGTGACGAGGATCCGGTGCCGCACGCGCACGTCACCACCACCACCACGCACAAGTCGCTGCGCGGACCGCGTGGCGGCCTGGTGCTGGCCACCGAGGAGTACGCGCCCGCCGTCGACAAGGGCTGCCCGATGGTGCTCGGCGGACCGCTCTCGCATGTGATGGCGGCCAAGGCCGTGGCGCTGGCGGAGGCCCGCCAGCCGGCGTTCCGCGAGTACGCGCAGGCTGTGGCCGACAATGCCAAGGCGCTGGCCGACGGCTTCCTCAAGCGGGGCGCACGACTGGTCACCGGCGGCACCGACAACCACCTGGTGCTGCTGGACGTCACCTCGTTCGGGCTGACCGGCCGGCAAGCCGAGTCGGCGCTGCTGGACGCCGGCGTCGTCACCAACCGCAACTCCATCCCGGCCGACCCGAACGGTGCCTGGTACACCAGCGGCATCCGGTTCGGCACCCCGGCGCTGACCACCCGCGGCTTCGGCGCCGCCGAGTTCGACCGGGTGGCCGAACTCGTCGTCGAGGTGCTCAAGAACACGGAGCCTCAGGGGACATCCAAGGCCAAGTACACGCTCGTGGACTCCACCGCGGACTGGGTGAAGTCCGCGTCGGCGGAGATCCTGGCGGCCAACCCGCTGTACCCGGGACTCACTCTCTAACACGCCGGGTGGCGGATTTTAAGAAACGTGTGAATGCGGGTTACAGTTACTTTTATGGCTGAGAAACCCGTTGCCAACGCGCTGATCCTTGAGCTCGAGCCGGTCGTGGCGGAGAACCTGTCACGGCACCTCGCCTCCGAGGAGCCCTGGTACGGCCACGACTACGTGCCGTTCGACCAGGGGGAGAACTTCGCCTTCCTGGGCGGCAAGGACTGGGATCCGTCACAGGTGACGCTGCCCAAGCCGGTCACCGACGCCTGCGAGATCCTGCTCATCACCAAGGACAACCTCGCCGCGCACCATCGCGAGATCGTCGAGCACTTCATCCTCGAGGAAAAGTGGGGCCGCTGGATCGGCCGCTGGACCGCCGAGGAGCATCTGCACGCCATCGCGCTGCGCAACTACCTGGTGGTCACCCGCGAGATCGACCCCTCGGCCAACGAGGACGTCCGCGTCGAGCACGTCATGAAGGGCTACCGGGCCGACCGGTTCAGCCAGATCGAGACCCTGGTCTTCATGACCTTCTTCGAGCGCGAGCACGCGGTGTTCACCCGCAACCTGCAGGCGCAGGTCGAAGAGCCGACGCTATCCGGCCTGATCGGCCGGATCGCCGCCGACGAGGAACGCCACGAGGAGTTCTTCGGAAACCTGGTCGCGCATTGCCTGGCCACCGACACCCGCGCCGAGACCGTGAGCGCCATCGCCCGCCGCGCCGCCGAGCTCGACGTGCTGGGCGGGGACATCGAGGCCTACGCCGACAAGCGCGCCACCGTCGCCGAGGCCGGCATCTTCGACGAGGCCGCCCGACGTGCTGTTATCGCCGACCGGATCGCCGCGTGGGGCGTCGCCGAGGAACCAGAGTTACGAGAGTTCACCGGCGCGTAACCTGTTGTGCCGGTAGGCCCGGCGCGCCTGCCGAGCGCACCCGGTGGACCGGGAGTAGCGTCGATTCCGATGGCTAGCGAATTGCTTTGCTGTCCGGGCGGTACCGATCTTCCAGCGAGAACGGGACCGGCCCCGGTCCTCGGTACCGCGGTGCCCGCCGAAATGCTTCCGCGGGGCCGCGGAGGTCTAGGAGCGCCTCGTGACCGATTCGCCGATCCGGACCTACGTGCTCGACACCTCCGTGCTGCTGTCCGATCCCTGGGCATGCACACGGTTCGCCGAGCATGAGGTGGTCGTCCCTCTCGTGGTTATCAGCGAGTTGGAGGCCAAACGGCACCATCACGAACTTGGCTGGTTCGCCCGCCAGGCTCTACGTCTTTTCGACGATCTGCGATTGGAACACGGGCGGCTCGATCAGCCCATTCCCGTCGGTAAACACGGCGGTGTGCTGCACATCGAGCTGAACCACAGCGACCCCACGGTGCTGCCGGTCGGCTTCCGCACCGACACCAACGATGCGCGCATCCTGACCTGTGCGGCCAACCTGGCCGCCGAGGGCAAGCACGTCACGCTGGTGAGCAAGGACATCCCGCTGCGCGTGAAGGCGGGAGCGGTCGGTCTGGATGCCGACGAGTACCACGCCCAGGATGTCGTCACCTCCGGCTGGACGGGCATGACCGAGCTCGACGCGGCCCCCGAGGAGATCGACGCCCTGTTCGCCGAGGGCGACCTCGACCTGGCGGCGGCCCGAGATCTGCCCTGCCACACCGGGGTTCGGCTGCTCGGCGGCAACTCCTCGGCGCTGGGCAGGGTGAACGCCGATAAGCGGGTGCAGCTGGTCCGTGGTGATCGCGAGGTGTTCGGCCTCCGGGGAAGGTCAGCCGAACAACGCGTCGCCCTCGATCTGCTGCTCGACGAATCCGTCGGCATCGTGTCGCTCGGCGGCAAGGCCGGCACCGGAAAGTCGGCGCTGGCGCTGTGCGCAGGCCTGGAGGCGGTGCTGGAACGCCGCACCCAGCGCAAGGTGGTCGTCTTCCGGCCGCTGTACGCGGTCGGCGGCCAGGATCTGGGCTACCTGCCCGGCAGCGAGAGCGAGAAGATGGGCCCGTGGGCGCAGGCTGTCTTCGACACGCTGGAGGGACTGGCCAGCCCGGCGGTGCTGGAGGAGGTGCTCTCCCGCGGAATGCTGGAAGTGTTGCCGCTCACCCACATTCGCGGTCGTTCGCTGCATGATTCGTTCGTGATCGTCGACGAGGCGCAGTCGTTGGAACGCAACGTGCTGCTGACGGTGCTGTCCCGGCTGGGGTCGGGTTCGCGGGTGGTGCTCACCCACGATGTCGCCCAGCGTGACAACCTGCGCGTCGGCCGCCATGACGGTGTCGCCGCCGTCATCGAGAAGCTGAAGGGACACCCGTTGTTCGCCCACATCACGCTGATGCGCAGCGAGCGGTCCCCGATCGCGGCGCTGGTCACCGAAATGCTGGAGGAGATCACCCCGGACGCCCTGCCCTGAGGCGGGACTTCGGCGTGATCGGTTGCGGTGAGCGCAGCCGATCACGCCGAAATCGGCGGGCCGGTAGGCTGCCAGCGTGAAACGGGCCTGGTTGTGGACGGTGGCGGGGGTCGTCGCCGCGGTGCTGATCGTCGTTGCCGGCACGCTGAGCGGGCACATCCGCCGCGCGGACGCCGACACCGTCGACTGCGCCGTGCAGAAATGCGTGGCGCTGACCTTCGACGACGGACCCAGCCCCTACACGGACCGGCTGCTGAAGGTCCTGGCCGACAACGACGCCAAGGCCACGTTCTTCCTGATCGGTAACAAGGTGGCCGCCGACCCGGCCGGTGCGCGCCGCATCGCCGAGGCCGGGATGGAGATCGGCAGCCACACCTGGGAACACCCCAACATGACGGCCATCCCCGCCGAGGACGTCCCGGCCCAGTTCAGCAAGGCCAACGAGGCGATCCTTGCCGCGACGGGGCAGCGTCCGGCTCTGGTGCGCACCGCGGGCGGACTGACCAACGACCAGGTGCTCGCCGAGGCCGGTAAGCAGGGCCTGGCAGACATCAACTGGGACGTCATCCCGTTCGACTGGGCCAACGACGCCAACCTCGATGCCAGCCGGCAGATCCTGATGAGCCAGATCAAGCCGGGTTCGGTGGTGCTGCTGCACGACACCTACTCCTCGACGGTCGATCTGGCCTACCAGTTCATCCCGGTACTGAAGGCCAACGGCTACCACCTGGTCACCGTCAGCCAGCTGCTCGGCCCGCGTGCCCCGGGCAGCCTCTACGGCAGCCGCGAAAACGGCCCGCCCGCAAACGATCTGCACGATGTCCCGGCAGATCTGATCCCGGCGCTGCCCGCCACGCCGTCGCCTCCGCCGATGCCGAACTTCCCGATCACCGACATCCCGGACGCCAACTCCGGCGGGCCCAACAACGGCGCGTGATGTTTGTCGCCGCCGCCTGGCGGCTACCCCCTCGTCCATGACGAGTCTGGTGGATCAATACGTCGGCGCCACCGCGTACGACGTTTCGGGCAACAAGATCGGCAAGATTCACAAACTGTTCGTCGACGGGCGCAGCCGGGAACCCAGGTGGGCCGAGGTGCACACCGGCCTGTTCCGGACGTCTCAGGCGCTCATTCCGCTGACCGGCTCGCGCCAGGAGGGCCGTGCGGTCACTCTCACCGTCAGCAAGGCGGCGGTCAAGGATGCGCCGACGGTGCAGGTCGGTGAGGGCATCACGGTCGACGACGCCGACCGGCTGTCCCGGCACTACCGGCTCGACGAACCGCAACCCGAGGCCCCGGACCCGCCGGCGCCGCATTCCACCGCACTGGACATCGCCTCGGCGGCGGCCGGTATGGGTGGCACCGCGGTGAACACCGCGGCGTGGAATCCGCCCGAGCCTGCCGAAAACCAGCACCCAGACACGTTCGAGGAGCCGGAACCGACCCGTTAGCCGAGCGTCGATCCGGGTGCGTAGCCCTCGGTGATCACCCGGCGGTGCCCGAACCGCCAGCCGTCGGGCCCCGGCACCACCACGTCCCGGTAGGTACCCCAGTGGTCCAGTCCGCGGGTGCCGATGAACTGGAAGCACGCGTAGGTCTTCGCGCTACCGTCCGGACGCGGCTCGACGTAGATCGAGCTGAGGTGGTGGCGGGCGGGCAGGAAGTCGGCGTCGGCGAAACGCTGTGCGGTGTCGCGGAACATCCGCAGGATCGCGTCGGGACCGGTGTACTGCTCTGCGCCGATCTGCAGGATGCCGTCCGGGGCGAACAGCTCGGCCAACTGCTCGACCTTGCCGGTATCGGCCAGATACTGGTACGTGGTCATCAGGTCACTGACACCGACCCGGACCCTCAGTTCGTCATCGTTCACGGGCAACCTTTCTTGCCGAGCAGACGCGAATGGCCCCCAAACTCGGACAGCTTGTCGCCGATCAGGCCGCGGTCGATCACCGTCTGGCGGATGGTCTTGCGCTCCTTGAGGGCTTCCTTGGCGACCTTGGCGGCCTCCTCGTAGCCGATCGCCGAGTTCAGCGGCGTCACGATGGACGGCGAAGACTCGGCCAGCTCACGCAGGTGCGCCTCGTTGGCGACCAGACCGTCAATACACTTGCTCGCGAACAGCTTCGAGACGTTGGCCAGCAGGGTGAACGACTCCAGCACGTTTCGCGCCATCATCGGGATGTAGACGTTGAGCTCGAACGCGCCGGACAGCCCGCCCACGGTGACCGCGGCGTCGTTGCCGATGACCTGCGCGGCCACCTGGGTGACCGCTTCGGGCAGCACCGGATTGACCTTGCCCGGCATGATCGAGCTGCCCGGCTGCAGATCCGGAAGCTGCAGCTCGCCCAGACCCGTCAACGGACCCGAGCCCATCCAGCGCACGTCGTTGGCGATCTTGGTCAGCGACACCGCGATGGTCTTCAACGCACCGGATGCCTCGACCAGCCCGTCGCGGGCGGCCTGGGCTTCGAAAGAGTCGGTGGCGGTGCGCAGTTCGGCCAGGCCGGTCTGATCCACCAGCACGTCGACCACCTTGGCGCCGAAGCCGTCGGGGGCGTTGAGGCCGGTACCGACTGCGGTGCCGCCGATGGCCAGCTCACCCAGTCGCGGCAGCGTCGCCTTCACCCGCTCGATACCGGCCTCGATCTGGCGGGCGTAGCCGCCGAACTCCTGGCCCAGCGTCACCGGCACGGCGTCCATCAGGTGGGTGCGGCCGGACTTGACGGTGGTGCGCCACTGCCGCGCCTTGACGGTCAGCGACTCGTGCAGGACCTCCAGCGCCGGGATCAGGTGGCGCACAGCGGCTTCGGTCGCCGCGATGTGCGTGGCCGTGGGGAAGGTGTCATTCGAGCTCTGCGACATGTTGACATCGTCGTTGGGGTGGATCGTGACGCCGTTGGCCGCCGCGATGGACGCGATGACCTCATTGGCGTTCATGTTCGAGCTGGTGCCCGAACCGGTCTGGAAGACGTCGATGGGGAACTGGTCGTCGTGCAGGCCGTCGGCGATCTCGGCGGCGGCGGCGATGATGGCGTCGGCCTTGTCGGCGGCCAGCAGTCCGAGGTCCTTGTTCACCTGGGCGCAGGCGCCCTTCAACAGGCCCATCGCGCGGATCTGGGTGCGCTCGAGCGGGCGGAACGAGATCGGGAAGTTCTCCACTGCCCGCTGGGTCTGGGCGCGCCACAGGGCGTTGACCGGAACCCGGACCTCACCCATGGTGTCGTGCTCGATCCGGTACTCGACGTCGCTGTCGGTCATCTGGGTCCTTTTCGTGGGTCGCTTATGCGGTCAGGGGAGAGGATGTGCTGCGGACAGGTCCCCGGTGAAGTCCACCGAGGAGTACTCGTTGAGCTTGGACAGCCGGTGGTAGGCCTCGATCATCCGGACGGTGCCGGACTTGGACCGCATCACGATCGACTGGGTGGTGGCGCCGCCGCCGGAGTACTGGACGCCCTTGAGCAGGTCGCCGTCGGTGACACCGGTGGCGGAGAAGAAGACGTTCTCGCCGGAGACCAGATCCTCGGTGAGCAGCACCCGGTCCAGGTCGTAGCCGCGGTCGATGGCCTTCTGCTTCTCGTCATCGTCGGTGGGGGCCAGCACGGCCTGGATGGCGCCGCCCATACAGCGGATGGCGGCGGCGGCGATGATGCCCTCCGGGGTGCCACCGATACCGGCGAGCAGGTCGGTGCCGGAACCGGGGCGGCACGCGGCGATGGCACCGGCGACGTCGCCGTCGGAGATCAGCCGGATGCGGGCGCCGGCCTCGCGGACGTCGGCGATCAGCTGGGCGTGGCGCGGCCGGTCCAGGATGCAGACGGTCAGGTCGGCGACGCTGGACTTCTTGACCTTGGCGACCCGCTTGATGTTCTCGGCGATCGGCGCGGTGATGTCGAGGACGTCGGCGGCGTCCGGGCCGACGGCGATCTTGTGCATGTAGTAGACCGCCGACGGATCGAACATGGCGCCGCGCTCGGCGACCGCGAGCACCGAGATGGCGTTGGGCATGCCCTTGCTCATCAGGGTGGTGCCATCGACGGGGTCGACGGCGAAATCGCAGTCGGGTCCGTCGCCGTTGCCGACCTCTTCGCCGTTGTAGAGCATCGGGGCGTTGTCCTTCTCGCCCTCCCCGATGACCACGACGCCGCGCATCGAGACGGAGTTCACCAGCTCGCGCATGGCATCGACGGCGGCGCCGTCGCCGCCCTCCTTGTCACCGCGACCGACCCAACGGCCCGCGGCCATGGCTCCGGCTTCGGTGACTCGCACGAGTTCGAGGGCGAGGTTGCGGTCTGGGGCTTCCCGGCGCGAAGGCGTCATGGGCCAGATTGTCCCATTAGCGGGTCGAAGTTCGGGAACTGGGATACTGGCTGTCATGAGCACCCCGGAACCGAAGCCCGACGCACCGGTGATGGTGCCGGTTCCCCGGCCCGCCAAGGACCGTCTCCTGCAGGACGGCCGCGACATGTTCTGGTCGATGGCGCCGTTGGTGCTGATCTGCATCGTGCTGGCCGGCGTGCTGGGCATGTGCTCGTTCGCGCCCAGCGGCCCCGGCCAGGGCGACATCCCGCAGTTCGACGCCCCGGCAGCGCTGCAGGCCGATGCCGAGGTGCTGAAGTTCCCGGTCAGGCTGCCGGAACTGCCCGAGGGCTGGCAGCCCAATTCCGGGTCCCGCGGGGGTATCGACGGTGGCCGCACCGACCCGGCGACGGGTCAGCCGGTCCGCGCGGTGACATCGCGGGTCGGCTACATCGCGCCGAGCAAGATGTATCTGAGCCTCACGCAGAGCAACGCCGATGAGGCCCGGCTGGTCGGGTACCTGGATCCCGAAGCGGTGCCCACCGGGGTGCAGGACGTCGACGGGGTGAACTGGGTGGTCTACGAACCGGGTGAGGGGGAGCCCATCTGGACCACGCGCCTGCCGGACTCGGCGCAGCTCGCGATCACCGGAGCCGGATCAGCCGGCGATTTCCGCACGCTGGCCAAGGCCGTGCAGACGCAGACCCCGCTGCCCGCTTAGTCGGTCTTGTCGGTCTTGTCGGCCGCAGGGTCGGTCGCAGCTGGTACCGGTTGCGGGGTGTGGCGACGGGCGCGGGCCCGGGCGATGAGTTGTCTCAGCTTGCTGGGTTCATCGGGTTCGTCTTCCAGGGCCTCGGTACCCATGTCCATCGGGACACCCTTGTAGACCCACAGGTAGACGCTGATCGTGGTGACGATGACGATCATCACCACCGGGCCGATCACGATGCCGAGGAAGCCGAACATGCTGATCCCGGCGAACACCGACAGCAGCATCAGCGCGGAATCGAGCTTGGCCTCCTTGGGCACCAGGATCGGGCGCAGCACATTGTCGATGTTGGTGACCACGATGAGGTGGAAGACGATGACGAAGATGCCGCCGATGACATTGCCGAACAGCGCCAGCCCGATGCCGAACGGGATGGTGACGATGCCGCCGCCGAGAGGGATCACCGACAGCGCCGACAACAGGATCGCGAAGATGAAGAACCCGTCGTGGAAACCGGCGATGTAGATCGAGATGGCGCCGGCGATGCCCTGGGCCAGTGCGATGACGAACTGCCCGCGCACGGTGCCGCGGACCATGGCCGCCATCTTGGCCAGGTACAGGTCGGTGGCCTCCTCGCCCAGCGGGTTGAGCCGGCGGATCAGCATCCGCAGGTCATCGCCGTTGACCAACATCGAGATGAACACGTACAGGAAGATGATGGCGGCGGTCAGCCCGCCGAACAGCCCGCCGGCCGCGCCCTGCAGGAACGTCAGACCCCATTCGCCGGCCCGCTGGGCGAACGTCACCACCCAGTGCTGCAATTGATCGGGGGTGATGTCGGTGCTCTTCAGGAACGGCACCCGGTCGAGCAGCCCGTTGACCACCCGCAGGGATCGGTCCCCGAGGGTGCTCAGATCGGTCTGGCCCACCCAGTCGGCGACGCTGCGCACCATGTTGGTGATCTGGACGACACCGATGGCCACCGCACCGCTGATCGGGATGATCACGATGGCCAGGGCCGCGAACAGGGTCAGGGTGGCCGACAGCCCGGAGCTGAACCGCTTGCGCAGCCGCTCGTAGAGCGGGTCGAACAGGTAGGCCACCACCGCCGCTACGACGATCAGGATGAAGAAGCCGCGCAGGAAGTAGGCGCCGAACAGGATCGCGATGACGGTCGCGATCGCCAGAGCCCGCTTCTGGCTGAGGGTGAACTCCGTTTTCACGGCTCTATTTGACAGGTTCGGTCACTGTTGCGCGAGCTTCATGATGTGCCCGAGCAGATCCGGGTACCGCTTCATGTGCGATCCACCGTTCAGATCGAGCACCTCACCGGTCAGCCAGGACGCCTTCGTGAGGAACACGACGGCCTCGGCGATGTCCTCGGGAGTGCCTGCCCGGCCCAGCGGCGTGTTCTCCACGTACTCCTCGACGACGCCGGGCACCAGGGCCGCGCCCTCGGTCAGCGGGGTGTGCACGAAGCCGGGGGCGACGGCGTTGACCCGGATTCCGCGCGGCGCCAACTCCAGTGCTGCGACCTGGGTGAGCATCGACAGTCCGGCCTTGGCGGAGCAGTAGGCGCTCATACCCGCGGCGGGCTGACGGCCGTTCAGGGAGGAGATGGAAACCAGTGCGCCGCCGTCGTTCAGATGCCGGCCGGCGTATTTGGCGACGATGAACGCACCGTTGAGGCAGACGTCGATGACGGCCCGGAAGTCCTCGACGGCGAGGTCGACGATGAGCCCGATGTTGGAGAAGCCGGCACAGCTCACCACCGCATCCACGACACCGACGCCATCGAAAAGCCTTGCCACCGAAGCTTCGTCGACGACATCGACCGCGGCACCCGAGTGCGGGGCACCGAGTTCGGCGGCCCGGGCCTGCGCTCCGTCGACGTTGCGGTCGGCCACGACGACGCGGTAACCTTCGGCGGCCAGCGCCTGCGCGGAGGCCCAGCCGATACCGGAGGCCCCGCCGATCACCACGGCTACTTTGCCCGTCGCCCCGGAAGCCGGTTTCCCCGCCACCGAACCTGCCTCCGTCATGCGTGAACCTCCGGTCGTGGGTCGCCCCATTTGTCGGCGATCGCCTTCCACGGGTCCGCATAGCGCAGGCCCGTGCCGTGATATGCCGTTCGCCGCTTGAGGATCTGCTTGGCCAGCGGCGCGACGACGCGCAGCAGGGGTCGCTTGATGCCGGCGTTCTCTGCGGTCTCGATCAACATGTCGGGCCACGAATAATGCTGGAAGCCAAGAACTTCCTGGGCCCTGGTGGTGTCCATCCAGTCGGTGTTGAACCAGCTGTCGTCGTTCTTCGGGTCGCCCTTGAGCCCGGTGGGCAGTCCGCCCACCAGCCCGAGGGCGGCGGCCATCGCGGGGGCCACGTCGCCCTGCAACAAGCGGTGGGTGGCGTCGTCACCGCCGATGAGCAATGTCTCACCCAGTGCGTCGGCCGTGGTGGCCGCCGCGAAGGCGCTCGCCACGTCGCGCACGTCGACGGTCTGGAGCCGGCCGTCGGTGGGCAGCATGCCCTCGAAGTAGAAGTTGTCGATCTTCATGTACGAGCCGGGGTTGGCGGTCAGCACTCCACCCAGCCGCAGGATGACCCAGTCCAACGCGGAGGTCCGCACGATCTTCTCGGCCTTGACCTTGTGGTCGCCGTAGATGTCGGCGGGGTTGACCGGGGTGTCCGCGGTGAGCACGCCCTCGACCGTGTGCGGGTTCCGTGAGCCGTAGACGGCAATGCTGGAAGCAAGCACGAACCGTGGTGGCGTGGAGAGTTTTTCGGAAGCGCGCACCAGGCTGGCGGTGGCATCGACGTTGACGCGTTCCGCGAGCCCGCGGCGCTGGTAGATGAATGGCGGAATGATCGCCGCGAGATGGATGATCGCCGCCGGCGCCACCTCGTCGACGAGCCCGCCGACCGCAGTGGGGTCGGTGAGATCGGCCCAGCGCACCGTGACGCCGACCGGCAGGGACTCGGCCGCCTTCCGGTTGGCCGGGACGTCCAGGTCGGTGGCGATCACGCGCCGTCCGTCGGCGGCGAGGCGGTGCACGGTTGCCGAACCGACCAGCCCGAAGGCGCCGGTCACCAACACGGTTTCGGTCATCGGAACTCCATCAGCCGGGGGCGGAACGTCTGTCACAGTAGCGAACGGAGCCTCCGTTGCTTAGTACATCTTCAGATCCAACCGAGCGGGTCGGCGAACAAGCACGCTGGGCAGCCATTCCGGCTCTCGCGGAGCCTGTACCCAGGTGGTGTGTTCCAGGAGGCTGCCGAGGACGACGCGTGCTTCCATGCGGGCCAGTGCGGCGCCGACACAGAAGTGCAGCCCCTTCCCGAATCCCAGGTGGGTCCGCGCGGCGCTGCGGTCGATCCGGAACTCGTTGGGGGACTCGAACTGTCGCGGGTCACGATTGGCCGCACCCCACAGCAGTAGCAGGCGCTGGCCGGCTCGCAGTTCTGTCCCGGCAAGGGTGCAGTCGTTCACGACGTGTCGGTAGTGGCCGCGGAACGGTGATTCGTAGCGCAATACCTCGTTGATGAAGGCGTCCAGCGTCTCGGGCCGGTCGCGAAGCTGACGCTGCACATCGGGCCGGGTGCCCAGCAGCCACGCCGCACTGCCCAGCAATGAGGCCGTCGACTCGGCGCCCGCGGCGACGAGCTGGATCAGGATGAAGCCCGCAGTGGTCGGATCCAGGCCGGGGGTCGTGGCCAGCCTGCCCATCAGGTGGTCTCCGGGATGCGTTGCCGCGGTGTCGAATCGATCGATCAGATAGGCGCCCAGCTCCAACGCGGCCAGTGCCGCTGCTTCCAGCTGGTCGGCTTCGACCAGTCCGTCCATGAGTTGGGTGCTGGCGTAAGCCCGACGCACCAGGTCATCGACATCCGCATCGGGTAGTCCAAGCAGATGAGCGACCACCATCATGGGTAACCGGTTGGCGACCGATGACATCCACTCCAGGTCGCCGGCGGTCCACAGTTCGTCGAAGGCACCACTGATCACCGGTTGCAGTGACGGCAGCCGTTTGGCGGCGAGCTCGAGCAAAACCGGTTTGCGGTGGGCCGCGTGGACAGGATCATCGGCGGTGGCAAGCACGTGGGACACACCGCCGAGACCCTCCATCTGGAACGGCGAAACGGTGCCGTCCGGCCGGTACACCATGGTGGCGGTGAGGTTCGACGAGAAGTCCTCCGGGCGGGCAGTCGCCTCGACGACGGCGTCCCAGGTCGATACCACGAAGAAGTCGCTGTCACCGACCTGCTGCACGGGGTCGGCGCGCAGCCGATCGTAGAGCGGATACGGGTCGGTCAGGGCGGACTGTGAGAAAAAGTCCTGCGCGGCAATCACTTTGCCAGCATCGGGCGCGCGCCGGATGGCGTCAACAGGATCGGACGAAGTCGATACCGGGCATCGCAGAACCGCCGTTGGGGTCGTCTCATGCGGTGCTGCTGACCTGCGACCACCGTGAGAAAGTGCAACATATTCGTCTCAAGCTGAGATACTCACCTCGATATGTCTCCACGTGGTCAGGACTGGTTGGTGGGCGGTGACCGCCGCACGGTGGCCGCCGAACGCATCTACGCGGCTGCCGCCGACATGATGGCGCGCAGTGGCTTCGCCGATATCGACATCGACGACCTCGCCGCTGTCGTGCACTGTTCCCGGGCCACGGTGTACCGGCACGCAGGTACCAAGGTGCAGATCCGAGACGCCGTGCTGGCCCGGTCGGCGGCGAAGATCGTCGAGACGGTCCGCGCGGCCGTCGCAGGCCGGACTGGATCCGACCGGGTGCAGACGGCGATCTTCGTTGCTCTCGACGAGATACGTGCCGACCCGTTGGCGGCGACGGTGGTCGGGGCACCAGGTGCACGATCGCTCACGGCGTCGGACGCGGTGATGGGTTTTGCCGCCGAATTCGCCGGCATCGCCGATGACGATCCGGAGGCTGCGGGATGGATCGTGCGAGTGGTGCTGGCACTGCTGTTCTGGCCGGTGTCCGATGCTGCGACCGAAAAGCGTTTCGTGCGACGGTTTGTGGCGCCGGCGTTCGGTGAGTCGTCGACCTGAGCGGACTGCGTTGTCATCCGTTCGGATGAATGTGGTCCCCGCGTGCTGGCCTGATGGTCAAAATTGACGGAAATTAAAATTTCTCGCTGCGCCCTCTTTGCTGATGACGTAGTTTCACGCTATCTGCAGTCATCAGTGACATGGCGCAAGCCCGCCAGCGGTTTGCCTGTTTCCGTCTGCAAGTAGGGGGATGGCCATGCTGCCACGTCGATACAACGCACGCTGGCGTGGGACGCTCGCCGTACTGAGCGCAGCGGTGGTGCTGGTCGCCGCACCCTCGGCCTATGCCGGGCAGAGCCGCATCGGCATCAACGGCGCGCGCCCCAGCGATCTTCCAGGCGTTTCCGACGTCCTCGGTGATGCCGGTTTCACCCAGGACGGGTGGTTGCATCACGCCTCGAACGTCGGGAGCAATTGGCTGCCCGGTATGACACCGGTGCCGCTGAACTATCCGGCGCAGCTGGGGCCGCTGTGGGGTACCGCCGCGTTGACGGGCGACCAGTCGCTGGCCGCGGGCCAGGCCGCGCTGCACACCGCGATTCTGGCGGAACTGGCAAAGGGCAACACGGTTTCGGTCGCCGGGCTGAGCCTGGGCACCATGGTGATCGACCGGGAGATCGCCCATCTGCAAGGACTTTCGGAGTCCGAGGCGCCTCCCACGGGGAGCATCACCTTCTACGTCTTCGGCGGCGAGTCCCGCGGCTTCGGGCAGATGTACGCGCGGGGCGTGACCATTCCGCTCATCGGTGTCACGTTCCACACCGTGCCGGACAGTCGCTATGACACGGTGGTGGTGTACGGGCAGTGGGACGGTTGGGCGGCTCCGCCGGACCGCCCGTGGAACGCGCTCGCCGTCATGAATGCCGTCATGGGCGCGCTGTACACGGTCAACGGGTCCAATGATCATTCCCGGGCCGCGATGAGTGACCTGGATGATGCGGTACTGGTGTCGGATGTCACCAATACGCTCGGCGGACGCGTCACGACCTACATGATCCCGGAGCCGAGCCTGCCCATCACCCGCCCGTTGCGCCAGCTCGGCGTGCCCGGTGCGATCGTGGACCGACTCAACGAGTTGTTGCTCCCGTGGATCAGGGCGGGTTACTCGGGCCTGACCCCGGGGCTGGGGCTGCGTTTCGACAACGGCCGCTTGCTGTGGACGGCACCACCGGCGCCGCCGACACCGGCGCCGGTTACGGGACCGTCGGCGCTGATGACGGCCGACACCAACGAGTCACGTGCCGACCGTCCGACACCTCTGCGGGAAAGTTTCGACGTGGCATCGCAGGATGTTGCGGACGTGCCGCGAGCCGAGGAGGACGAACTGATCGAGGATGATCCGCCGACAGAGCAGTCGTTCCGGCGGGATCTGGCCGATCTCGACGACACTTCCAGGGAAGTTTCGGGGTCCGTCGGTGATCTGGACGAGCCCACGTCGCCGGCATCACCCGAGAATGACGTCGATGTCGAGACCGCGGAAGACGTCGAGAATCAGCAGGATTCGCCAGTTGCCGACGACAAACCGGCGGATCCTCCCGCCGACGCCGCGGCGTAGGTCAACTCTTGACGCAGCGAAACCCGATGTGGCTCATCCCGGTATCGACCATCTGCGGTCGCCGCGCGGCCGGTCGGTACCGCATGCAGTAGCTGTCCGCGCACAGGAAGGACCCGCCCTTGATCACCTTGCGGGGAATCTTGAACTGCGGCTGGTCAGGGTCGTAACTGTCGGTGGCGCAACAGGATCCGGTAGCCCGGTCCTCGCCGTACCAGTCGGTGGTCCATTCCCACACGTTGCCGGCCATGTCGAAGAGGCCGTACCCGTTGGGCTCGAAGCCGCCGACGGGCTGGGTGGTGCCGTAGCCGGACTCCGGCAGGTAGGGAAATTCGCCGTGCCAGTAGTTCGCCCTGCGCTCACCGGGTCTCTCCGGATCGTCACCCCAGGTGTAGGCGGCGCCGGTCAGCCCGCCGCGGGCGGCGGTCTCCCATTGGGCCTCGGTGGGCAACGCGAGCCCAGCCCAGTCGGCGTAGCTCTGGGCGTCCTCGAACGCGATGTGCACCACCGGGTGCCGGTCGCGGCCGGTGAGCGATGAGCGGGGACCGCGTGGATGGTTCCAACAGGCACCGGGCGTCCACACCCACCATTGGCTGAGGTGGCGTAGATCCACCGGCCCCGCAGTGCGCCGGAACACCATCGAGCCGGGCACCAGGTTCTCCGCGGGTGCGCCGGGGTAGTCGGTGGGGTCGACCGGCCGTTCGGCGACGGTGCGGTAACCCGTGGCCTCGACGAACTCGGCGAACGCGGTATTGGTCACCTGGTGGCGCTGGATCCAGAACCCGTCCACGGTCACCTCACGTGCCGGTGCCTCCTCCGGATAGTGCGCGTCGGAGCCGAGTGTCGTTGTCTGCGGCTCGATCCAGACCAGATCGTTGTCAGTCACTGAAGATGGTGGACCAATCATCGCGCATGCTGACCACGGTCCACCCGTACTGCTCGGCATGCCCGAGCGCACGCTCGGCCCCCGCGGTGTACTCGAATTCGCGCTCGGCATCGTCGTGGAGTACCAGCAGTTTCAGCGACGGCCGGTCCTGGCGGCCGGTGTACATCAACATCTCGTCATCGCCGTTGGAGTTGCCCGCGGCCAGAATGGGACGGCGCCCGATGCGATTCCAGATGCGTACCGGCTTCTCCGGCCCGTCGTCCCAGATGTCGAGAGCCGGTTGCAGCAGCAGATCGCCGCGCCCGTCGTCGGCGACGAATTTCAGCCCCTGCGCGCTGCCGACCACCCGCTCGGGTGGGATGCCATAGATCCGGCTGGTCACCGGGCGCATGAAGTCGCGGCCGCCGCCCGAGACGATGTAACAGGTGAAGTCATGGTCCTCCAGGTAGCGCAGCAGTTCCACCATGGGCGCGTACGTGCACTCCAGGTACGGTCGGCCCAGGGTGGGGTGCTTGGCTTCGGCGAAGAACGTCCCGACTCCCGCCGCGTGGTCCTCGACCTTCACCGAATCGTGCAGCGAGAGTACCGCTGCGGCAAGGGCCTTCAGATCCGAGTCGTCACCCTGATAGTGCTTGGTGATGGCGCCGCCGAACCACTGCAGGTCTCCGTTGTGCGCCGCCAGATACGGCTGTCCTTCGGCGAGCGACGGATCGGCGGCAACCTTCTCGGCCAGCCGGCGCACGATGAAATCGAGCTGGATGTACATCGGCTTCTCACACCACAGCGTGCCGTCGTTGTCGAACACGGCAACCCGCTCGGCGGGGTCGACCTCGCGGGTCACCCGGTCCACGAAGTCGACGATCGCGGACTTCGTGGACCCGTCCTTCCAGGACCCCAGGCCCACCGTCAGCCGCCGCGACTGGCAAGGAACTTCTCCAGTTCCTCGACGGCGTTGGTGATGGTGAACGACGCGGGATTCTGACGCGGCGGGAACTCCTTGAAGGTCTGCAGGAACTGGGTCGCGATGGCGGATCCGTAGAGCACCAGGTAGATACGGTCGATCACCCAGTCCCAGTAGGTGTTCGACGTGATGTCGGCGCGCTCGTAGGGATCGGTGCGCAGGTTGAACAGCTTGGGCGCCCGCAACTGGGTGAAGGGTTCGAACCAGATCTGCAGGGTGCCCTGGCAGCGCTGCTCCTGAAAGACGACCTTCCAGTTCTCGGCCCGGATGCCGAGCACGTCGCAATCGTCGGAGAAATAAATCATGCCGCGGCGCGGGCTCTTGTCGACCTCAGCGGTCAGGTAGGGCACCAGGTTGTACCCGTCGATATGCACCTTGTAGGTCATGTCACCGATGGTGTGACCGGCCTTGAGCTTGTCCACGATATCGGGATCACCGGCGGCCGCCAGGAACGTCGGCAGCCAGTCGTGGTGCTGGACGATCTCGTTGGAGACACTGCGCGGCTTGATCTTTCCGGGCCAACGGATCAGCTCGGGGATGCGGAAGGCGCCCTCCCAGTTGGTCGCCTTCTCGCTGCGGAACGGGGTGGTGGCGCCGTCCGGCCAGCTGTTGGCGTGCGGGCCGTTGTCGGTGGAGTAGATGACGATGGTGTCCTCGGCGATGCCGAGCTCGTCGACCAGATCCAGCAACGTGCCCACGTTGCGGTCGTGGTCGATCATCGTGTCGTGGTATTTCGACTGCCAGCGCCCGGCCTGGCCGACGCTTTCCGGCTTGGTGTGCGTCCGGAAATGCATGTGCGTCATGTTCATCCACACGAAGAACGGGGTGTCGGCCTCATGCTGGCGCTTGATGAAGTCGACACACGCGCCGGTGGTCTCGTCGTCGATGGTCTCCATGCGCTTCTTGGTGAGCGGGCCGGTGTCCTCGATGCGCTGTTTGCCGACCGGACCGTACCGATCGTCGACCTCGCCGGAGTCCTCGTCGGTGGCCCAGGAGTGGATGACACCGCGCGGCAACAACGCCCGGCGCAGAATCGGGGCCTCCTCCTCGGTCGGGTAGTCGGCGTTCTCCGGTTCCTCCTCGGCGTTCAGGTGGTACAGATTGCCGAAGAACTCATCGAATCCGTGCGCGGTGGGCAGGTACTTGTTCAGGTCCCCGAGGTGGTTCTTGCCGAACTGACCCGTGGCGTAACCCAGCGGCTTCAGTAGTTCGGCGATGGTCGGGTCTTCCTTCTGCAGGCCGATATCGACGCCTGGCATTCCGACCTTGCTCATCCCGGTGCGGTACACGCTCTGCCCGGTGATGAACGACGAGCGGCCGGCCGTGCAGCTCTGCTCGCCGTAGGAATCGGTGAAAAGCATTCCCTCGTCGGCGATCCGGTCGATATTGGGCGTCGAGTAGCCCATCATCCCGCGGCTGTAGCAACTCAGATTCGAGATGCCGATATCGTCGCCCCAGATGACCAGGATGTTCGGCTTCTTATCAGTCATGGTGATTTCCTCTAGTCCGATGCCAAGAAGTCTTCGAGCTTCTTCACGATCTGGTCGATGCTGAAGCTGGCCGGTGGGTGCCGCGGCGGGAACTCCTTGAACGTGTCGAGGAACGCTGAGCACATCGCCGTTGCGTAGAAGACGAAGAAGTCCCGCCGCATGAACCAGTCGTAGTAGGTGTTGGACGTGATGTCTGCGTACTCGAAGGGGTCGGTCCGCAGGTTGAACAGTTTGGGTACCCGTAGTTCGGTGAACGGTTCGGCCCAGATCCGCAGAGTGCCCTGGCAGCGCTGTTCGGCGAAGACGATCTTCCAGTTCTCGAAGCGCATCGCGACGAGTTCGGCGTCGTCGTTGAAGTAGAAGAAGCCGCGCCGCGGGCTGTGCTCGACTTCGCCCATCAGGTACGGCAGCAGGTTGAATCCGTCGATGTGGACCTTGTACTCGGTCTCCCCGTCGGCCCCGGCCGCAAAGCCCTTCTTCAACTTCTCGCTGACGTCCGGATCGCCAGCCGCGGCTAGCAGGGTCGGCAGCCAGTCATGGTGCTGGATGATGTCGTTGGAGACGCTGCCCGCCTCGATGTGCCCGGGCCAGCGGATCAATTCCGGGATGCGATAGGCGCCCTCCCAGTTCGTGTTCTTCTCGCTGCGGAACGGCGTGGTGCCGGCGTCGGGCCAGGAATTGCGATGTGGGCCGTTGTCGGTGGAGTAGATGACGATGGTGTCGTCGGCTATGCCGAGTTCGTCGAGCGCGTCGAGCACGGTTCCCACGTTCTTGTCGTGGTCGATCATCGTGTCGTGGTATTCGGACTGCCACCGCCCAGCCTGACCCCGGCTCTCCGGCTTCGTGTGCGTGAACGCGTGCATGTGCGTGAAATTGCACCAGACGAAGAACGGCACGTCGGCTTCGTGTTGGCGCTTGACGAACTCGACGGTGCGATCGGCGATGTCGTCGTCGATGGTCTCCATGCGCTTGGCGGTGAGCGGCCCGGTGTCGGTGATGGTCTGCTTGCCGACGGGGCCGAACTTGTCGTCGTCCGGCTCGGAGGAGCCCTCGGACAGGGCCCTGCAATCAAGCACCCCCCGCGGCAGCGCGAAGTCGTGGAGGCGCGGGAACTGGTCCTTGTGCGGGTAGTCGAACTGCTCGGGCTCCTCTTCGGCGTTGAGGTGGTACAGGTTGCCGTAGAACTCGTCGAAGCCGTGCACGGTGGGCAGATGCTTGTTCTTGTCGCCGAAGTGGTTCTTGCCGAATTGCCCGGTGGCGTACCCCATCGGTTTCAACAGCTCGGCGATGGTGGGATCCTCGGCGGCCCAGCCGATGTCCGCCCCGGGTATGCCGACCTTGCTCATCCCGGTGCGGTACACGCTTTGACCACTGATGAACGCCGCGCGGCCCGCGGTGCAGCTTTGCTCCCCGTAGGAGTCGGTGAAGCGCATGCCCTCTGTCGCGATGCGGTCGATGTTCGGCGTGCGGTAACCCATCAATCCGTCGCTGTAACAACTGAGGTTGCTGATCCCGATGTCGTCGCCCCAGATGACGAGAATGTTGGGCTTGCCGTCGGGCATGTTGTCTCCTCTGATCGGTGACGCACCTGCTGGAAATACTAGGAGCCGCGCACCGCGCACGGGAGGGTTCGGCACAGTCCAAGCCGGCATCTCGTATCGCGTTGCGTTTCACGGCGATAGCGGGCCGAGAACGAATGGGCCGGGCCCCGGTCTACCCTGGAGAAATCGTGGGTTCCTCGCGTGCCCGATCCGTCGGTTGCCATCTGCGGTCACTCTGATAGTGATGGGAGCATCGCCGATGGTCGATGTCACTGCCGAACATCTGTCCGCCACCCGACTCGCCATCTGCGGTCGCACCGATCAACGCGGCACCGTCGACGGCGCCTGGTGGCCCCCCGCCTATGACCTCAAGACCACGTTGCCCGATCTCATTTCGGTGATGGGCCGCTGGCTCGGACCGGTGTCCCGCGTGCTCTACGACCCGAGCCTGTTCCCGTCGGCGCCGTCGCGCATCATCCGCGGCACCACGGTGATCTCGGTGGACCGCTATTCGCTGGTGGCCAGGGACACCATCTACCTGACGGGCACCCACACCCGTAACGCACTGCTCTATGTGGTGCCACCGGAAACCACCGCGGACAACGCATGCGACCTGCTCAAGCGGGTCGAGAGCACCACGATCCCGATGACCGTGCGGATGCTGCGGGCCATCGTCGGTGGACACCCCGCATCGCGGGAACAGCTGGGCTGATTTGGGCCGCGGCCTTTACGCAGGTAACCTGGGGCTCACGTTTCCCCGGCACTGTAGACACCGCGCGGGAAGCCAGAGGCCGGGACGCTACAGCGTCACCGGCCTTGTCCAGCTCTGGGGCCAAAATCGACGTTGTCGACGAGCTCACGAACCAGCAAGGGATACCGTCCCCGATCCGGGCGGAAGATGTCGTGCGGTGAGTCGGCGAACTCGTGGAGCCGCGCGGCCGGGAAGAGCTGCCGGTACCGGGCCCACGCCGCCGCGTCGATGATCGGGGTGGTGGGGCTGCGGACCACCAGCAGCGGCGGGCTCCACTGCGCCAGCGGCTCCCAGAGTGACCGCGACACGGCGGCGGCAAACGTGGCGACCGCGGCGCGGCGGTCCACCCGCTCGTGTACCGGTGTGCCCCGCCAGCGGCCGTCGAGTACTCCCATCGCCACGTCCTCTGGCAGCGCGATCTCCTCGGGCAGGTAGTCACCGATCGAGATGGACCGGACCCGGTCGGGATGGGCCAGCGCCCAGGTCAGCGCGTAGGAAGTGCCGCGGGAGAACGTCATGAGGTGCACCGGGCCGTCGGTCACCTCGTCGATCACGGCCCCGATGTCACCGGCGCGCGCCGCGGCGTCATGCGGGCCGTTCGGCGCGACGCTGTGCCCGTGACCGCGCAGTTCCACGACGACGGTGCGCCGGCCGAACACCGGCAGCACCTCGGCGTAGTCATCTGCGACGCAGGTGAACCCGGGCACGAACACCACGGGCGCACCACGGTCATCACCGCCGGAGTCCAGATAGCGGATACGGGCATCACCGTTGGCGGTGACGCGGAACTGCGGCATGCAGGGAAGTAAATCAGCCCTTCGGCGGGACCGGTGCGGCAGCCGCCACCACGGGCTCGGCGCCCTGCGATTCCATCTTGTGGAACAGCTCGGTGTAGTACGGCAGGCACTCGGCCATCGCCTGTTCGGTGGTGAACAGCGGCTCATAGCCCAGATCGCGGCGTGCCTTGGCGATCGAGAAGTAGTTGTTCAGGTAAAGCCGTTCCACGGCAAGGGGTTCCACCAGTGGCTCGCGGATACCGTACTTGAAGTGCAGCCACTGCCAGCCCATCATCACCTTGTGCACGAGCTTGCCGGAGACCCGGAAGTTCGGCAGGTTGCGGCCGCACGCGGCGACGACGGGGCGGGCGAACTCGAACATGTTGAGCGGTTCGCCGTCGTTGACGAAGTAGGCCTGGCCGGGTGCCGATCCGCCGGGGACCAGATGCTCGGCGGCCAGGATGAAACCGTGAATCAGGTTGTGCACGTATGAGTTGTCCAGCTTGATGTTCTTGTTGCCGACGAGCACCTTGACGTGCCCGGCGAGCACGTTCTCGAACACCTTGCGGAACATGGTCTGATCGCCACGGCCCCAGATGCCGCTGGGCCGGATGGAGCAGGTGAGCATGCCGTGCTCACCGTTCTGGCCGAGCACGAACTGTTCGGCGACGACCTTCGTCTCGGTGTACAGATCGTTGAAACGGCTTGTGTAGGGCAGGGTTTCATCGCCGTTCTGGATATCCTGGCCACCCATCACCACGCTGTTGGATGCGGTGTAGACGAAACGGCGGACGCCGGCGGCCTGCCCGGCGTGCACCAGGTTCTTGGTGCCTTCGACGTTGACGCCGAAACTACGCTTGCGGTACTCCTCGGTGACCGAGGCGCCGCCCATCAGATCGATGATCGCGGCGGTGTGGATGATGGTGTCGACACCGTCGACGGCGGCGGCCACATCGCCGGTGTCGGTGATGTCGCCGACGACGGTCTGCAGCTTCGGGTGGGCGGGCAGTGGGGACGGCACCCGGTCGAACGAGCGGACCTCGAGGCCGCGTCCGAGCAGTGTGGTCACCAGGTTGGCGCCGACGAAGCCGGAGCCTCCGGTCACCAGGACTCGGCCCAGGTCAGTGCGCAGTGTTGGGTCACCCATGTGGTCAGGGTAACTGAAACGTGTTCCAGTTTTGAAGTCCGGCGAGCAAAATCGTCCGAGGAGTTTGCGCTGTCAACTTTCCGCGGACTCGCCGGAGGCCAGCGTGTCGGCCACCTTCTTGCGTGCCCCGGCGAGGTGCTCTTCGCACCGTTTGGCCAGCTCCTCGCCGCGTTCCCAGAGCTTCAGGGAGGCGTCCAGGTCGAGTCCGCCGTGCTCGAGTTGCTGCACCACCTCGATCAGCTCGTCGCGCGCCTGTTCGTACCCCATTTGACTAATGGGCTTCATCTGCACCCTCGCTGACTGTTGTGATGGCACCGTCGGCAACCCGCACCCGCAGCCGGGTGCCCGCCGGGGCGTCGTCGATCGAACGCAGGATCGGCCGGTCCTGCGGGCCCACCACCTGCACGACGGCGTAGCCGCGCGCCAGGGTGGCCGCCGGACCCAGCGTGCCCAGGCGTGCGCTCAGATGCTCCAGGCGGTCGGTCTCGGCGGCAACCAGCCTGCCGATGTCGCGGCGCGCGGTGCGACGGGCCCGGTGGATCTCCTCGGTTCGGGCATCCAGGGCCTGCAGTGGGCGGGCCAGCACCGGCCGCGAGCGCAGCTGGTCGATGACGTGCTGTTCGCGGCGCACCCAGTTGCGCAGGGACTGGGCGCTGCGCCGGCGCAGATCATCGACACCGGCCTGCTCGGCAGCCGCGTCGGGGACCACCCGTTTGGCCGCATCGGTGGGAGTGGCCGCGCGCAGGTCGGCCACCAGATCGCAGAGCGGGTTGTCGGGTTCGTGCCCGACGGCACTGATCACCGGTGTGGTGCAGGCGGCGATGGCCCGGCACAGGGTCTCGTCGGAGAACGGCAGCAGGTCCTCCACGCTGCCGCCGCCGCGCGCCACGATGATGACGTCGACGTCCGGGTCGGCGTCCAGGGCAGTCAGTGCCTCCACGATCTGGGCAACCGCATTGGGTCCCTGCACGGCGGTGTTGCGCACCGCGAATTGCACCGCGGGCCAGCGCGCGGAGGCGATCGAGACCACATCGTGTTCGGCCGCCGACGCGCGGCCGGTGACCAGGCCGATGGTGTTGGGCAGGAACGGGATCGGGCGTTTGAGCCGGCGATCGAAAAGGCCCTCGGCTTCCAGCAGCCGGCGCAGCCGTTCGATACGGGCGAGCAGTTCGCCCACCCCGACGGCGCGGATATCGCTGACCCGCAACGAGAAGCTACCCCGCGCGGTGTAGAACTGCGGCTTGCCGTGCACGATGACCTGGACGCCCTCGGCGAGTTGCACCGGCGCGTTGACCACCAGGTCACGCGGGCAGGTGAGCGACAGCGACATATCGGCGGCCGGGTCGCGCAGCACCAGGAACGCGGTGGGCGAGCCGTGCCGCACGTTCAGCTGGGCGATCTGTCCCTCGACCCAGACCGTGCCGAGCCGGTCGATCCATTTGGCGACCCGGGTCGCCACCGCGCGGACCGGCCACGGGTTCTCCGGGGATTGGCCGGGTTCGCTCACTTGGCCGACGCGCGGGTGATCCTGTTGGCGAGCAGCGTCTGGAACGGGGCGCGGGCCTTGTTGGCCTCCTCGAAGGCCAGCAGGGCTTCCAGGTCGGCGACCTTGAGCGAGGTCAGTCGCGCCCGCAGCTGCGCCAATGTCAGCGACTCGTAGCCAAGCTCCTCGACGACGCCGGGCGCTGCGCCGTTGGTGGCGGCCTTCGGGGCTTCTGTCTGCTCCGGTTCGCCCTCGGTGAAGAGCGCGAACCGGCCCTCGGTGCGGCGCGCGGAGGAGATATCGGACACAACGTCGTCATCAGAGAGGTTCTTGAACGGGTCGTCGGGCAGGTCCTCGTCGAAGGTCGCCCACTCCGGCTGCTCATCCTTGGGCGGGAACAGCTCCTCGAGCGCTTCGTCGCCGCGATTCACCAGATCGGCGACGTCCTGCTGCACCTTCATCACCAGATGGGCCAGCTGGCTGGCCACCGTCATCGGGTAGGTGAGGATCGTCTGCGGGAGCTTGCGTGTCTCGTCCAGCGCGGTCACCGCCGCACCCACCAGCAGTCGGACTCCGTATGGTGCAGTTGCCATGGGTGCAGCCTACGGCTGGCCGGGGACGGGTGCCGGTAAGTACCCTTGATGTATGCCACCAACCGTCAACATGGGTATTCCGGGCGCCGCGAGCTCGGTCAGTTCACGGGTGGTGGGCAAGCGGGTCCTGCTCGCCGAGCCGCGCGGCTACTGCGCGGGCGTGGATCGCGCCGTCGAAACCGTGGAACGCGCCCTCGAAAAGTACGGCGCCCCGATCTACGTGCGGCACGAGATCGTGCACAACCGCTATGTGGTGGACACGCTGGCCAAGGCCGGTGCCGTCTTCGTCGAGCAGACCGATGAGGTGCCCGAGGGCGCCATCGTGGTGTTCTCCGCGCACGGTGTCGCACCGACCGTGCACGTCGAGGCCGCGGCCCGTAACCTCCAGACCATCGACGCCACGTGCCCGCTGGTCACCAAGGTGCACAACGAGGCCAAGCGCTTCGCCCGCGACGACTACGACATCCTGCTCGTCGGCCACGAGGGCCACGAAGAGGTCGTCGGCACCGCCGGTGAGGCACCCGATCACGTGCAGGTCGTCGACAACCCGGACGCCGTCGACAAGGTCACCGTCCGCGACCCCAACAAGGTCATCTGGCTGTCCCAGACCACGCTGAGCGTCGACGAGACCATGGAGACGGTGCGCAGGCTGCGGGAGAAGTTCCCGACGCTGCAGGATCCGCCGAGCGATGACATCTGCTACGCCACCCAGAACCGTCAGGTCGCGGTGAAGGCGATGGCCCCGGAATGCGAGCTGGTGATCGTCGTCGGCTCGAAGAACTCGTCGAACTCGGTGCGGCTGGTCGAGGTCGCGCTCGGCGCCGGGTCGCAGAACTCCTACCTGGTCGACTACGCCGCCGATATCGATCCGGCCTGGTTCTCCGGCGTCACCACCGTGGGCGTCACCTCCGGTGCCTCGGTGCCCGAGATCCTGGTGCGCGGCGTCCTGGACCGGCTCGCCGAATACGGCTACGGCACCGTGCAACCGGTGACCACGGCCAACGAGACACTCGTGTTCGCGCTGCCGCGGGAGATCCGTCCGCCGCGCAACTGACGGTACGTTCGAGCCCTGTGGGCCTTCTGCGACGTGTGATCCCTGTTCTGTGTGTGACCGTGCTGCTGCTCGCCGGCTGCAGTGACGCCGAAGACCGGCTGAATAACACCGTCAACGGGTTCACCGATGCCCTCAACCGTGCCGACGCCGCGGCGGCTGCCGCATTGACCACCGATTCGGCGTCCGACGACATGCTCGGAAAGCTCTACGCCAACCTCGGCAAGGACGTCCGCTTCGAGGTGTCCGGGGTGCAGCGCCAGGAGGACGCGGCGACGTTCACGCTGGCCGCGACGTGGAAGTTCGGGCCCGAGAAGGCCACCGAGTGGACCTATACGACCCAGGGCAGCGCGACGGCCGAGGGGGAGGACTGGAAGGTCCGGTGGGACCCGGCCACCGTCGCCCCCGGCCTGGATGAGGGCCCGTTGTCCTTCGGCACCCTCAGCCCGCAGCCGGCCGCCCGGGTGCTGGACCGCACCGGCGCCGACCTGCTCACCCAGCACATCGTCACCCTCGTCGATGTCGTGCCCGGCGCCGATGTGAACACCGTTGCCGCGCTGCTCAATCCGGTTGCGCCGACGATCACCGCGGAGTCGCTGGCCGGTGAGCTCGCGGCAGGTAAACCCGTCACCGCCGTCACGTTGCGCGAGGAGGATCTGCTGCCGATCCAGGAGCAGCTGGCCGCGCTGCCGAACGTGACGCTGCGCCCGCAGACCCGGCTGCTGGCCACCGACCGCGCGCTGACCTCGCCGACGCTGTCGGGATTGTCCGAGCTGTGGCAGCAGCGTAGCGACGCCGCGGCGGGCTGGGCAGTGTCTGCGGAGACCGCGTCGGGCCCCAAACGGGTGGGCGGCCAGGACGCGCAACCGGTCGGTGACATCGCCAGCACACTGGACATCGGCATGCAGCTGGCCGCCGAGGACGCGCTGGCCCCGCTGACGACGCCGGCCGCGATCGTGGCCATCCAGCCGTCCACCGGCAACCTGCTCGCCGTCGCGCAGAACGCGCCCGCCGACGCCCAGGGACCGATCGCGCTGACCGGGCTGTACCCGCCGGGTTCCACGTTCAAGACGGTGACGGTGTCCGCCGCGCTGCAGGCCGGCCAGGTCACCCCGGACAGCATCGTCGGCTGCCCCGGCACCGAGAACATCGAGGGCCGCCAGATCCCCAACGACGACAACTTCGAGCTCGGCGACGTCCCGCTGCACACCGCGTTCGCGCGCTCCTGCAACACCACCATGGGCCGCTTGGCGGTCAACCTGCCGCCCGACGGCCTGACCAAGGCCGCCGCGCAGCTCGGTCTGGGCATCGACTATGTCGCGCCCGGCATGACGACCGTCACCGGCTCGGTGCCGGTCGCCGACACCTCCGCACTGCGCGTCGAGGAGGGCATCGGGCAGGGCAAGGTCACAGCGTCGCCGTTCGGGATGGCTCTGGTGGCCGCGACGCTGGCCCACGGATCGGTGCCGGCGCCGACGATCGTGCAGGGCGAGCCTGGGGTGGCCGACAGCGCCCCCGAGCCCCTGCCGAGCGGTGTCGACGAGCAGGTTCGGGCGATGATGCGTGAGACGGTCACCGGCGGCACCGCCACGCAGCTGCAGGACATCCCGGACATGCTCGGAAAGACCGGCACCGCCGAATACATCGACGACACGCACGCGCACGGCTGGTTCGTCGGTATCCGCGGGGATCTCGCGCTGGCGGTGTTCGTCAGCGACGCGGGCAGCTCCACGCCCGCGGTCGACGCGGCCGGTGCGCTGCTGCGCGCGGTGGGGTAGGGCCTAGTCCCAGTCGTCGTCGCGCCGGTGGCTGGCGCGGGGACGGGTGCGGTGCTCGGTGTGCCGTTCCTCGTCGCTGCTGCGATAGCGCACCCGCGAGACGGGGTGATGGCTGCTGTCGGTGGGCGACGAACGACGCGGCCGTTCCTGATACGGATCCTGGCGCTCGTCGGGGCGCCCGAGGCCGGGCTCGTAGCCCTCGGGCCGCGGACGGCGGCGCGGGCGCTCGTAGTCCGCGGCGTCACGGGGGTCATAACCGCGTGACGAGGGCGGGGTGCGGCGAGGCTCGCGGGGCTCGCGGGC
>NZ_JBFUKN010000044.1:0-45952 GCF_056400845.1 Mycobacterium sp. P4_H6
CTTACGCAGCTGCCACAGCAGCCGCGGGTAGCGCATGTTCGGCAGCGCCGGGTCCTGGTGCACCAGGTACTTGGTGCCGCGCAGCATCATGGCGAAGAAGACCGCGCTGACCATCACCCCGCCGAGGGCCTGCGCGACGTAGTCCATGCCGAAGTACTTGGCGACGTTGAACGAGACGTGCCGGTGCTCCACCTCTTCGGCCCCGTGCCAGCGGTACAGGTCGGTCAGCGTCGGATCAGCGCCGAGCTCGTCCCAGCGGTTGTTGAGCGCCCAGTGGCCCAGCACACCGGTGTAGTGCTCGGCGGCGCACAGGGCGTGGCAGCCCGACTCCAGCGCCTTGCGCCGCTTGGCCGGTTCGGCCTGATCGACCCGCCGTTCGTACTGGCCGGCCACCCACTCCAGTTGCCGGGTGAAGGGCGCCGGGTCGATGCCGTGCCGGCGCAGGTATTCCTGCAGCACGTTGTCGTGGGTGCGGGCGTGCACGTTCTCCTGGCCGATGAACCCGACGATTTCCTCCCGCAGATGCTCGTCGCGGACGTATACCAGCGAGTCGGACAGCAATTTGCTGAACCAGCGCTCGGCGACCGGGAGGAACAGGTTGAGCGCGGTGACGGAATGCGAGGCGTAGGGATCACCGGGAATCCAGTGCAGCGGGGCGTCTGACCAGTCGAATTGCACGTTGCGCGGCCGCAGGGCGACTTCTTCGGGTGCGAATTTGTCGGGGGCAGCACTCATGGCCCGGTCTTCGGTCATCCACCCATGATGCCCTGCGTCGGGGTTGCCCAAACAACCGTTGGCGAAGGACAGGTAGCCCACTACGCTACTGCGCTCCCCCGCGGTCGGAGAGCCTCAAGGTGAGCCCGGTGACCGGGCCGCGCGATCAGGGGGTCCCGATGGAGCAGGCCGAGCTCGACGTCCGACGAAGAGAGTTGCGCGCCAAGGCGATCGAATGGTTGCGACGCTATCTGCCGCTGGAGATCGCAGGCTGGATCGGCGAGCTCGGAGCGGCCGGCGTCGCGTACGCCTCGACCGGTTCGCTGGCCATCGCGGCGATCGCTGCCACCATCGGTTCGTCTATTGGCTATTACCTGCCCGCCTACGTCAACGCGTTCCGCTGGACGTGGCCCACGGTCCACGCCCGCTCCTGGGCCGGACGGGTGGTGCTGACGAACCTGCTGGCCGTGCGCAGCCTGACCATGGAATTCGGGATCGCCGAGGTCATCGACAGTGCGCTGGTCCGGCCCGGCCTCATCTTCGCCGCGCCGGTGCTGCTCGACCAGGTGCTGCTCGGCTGGATCGTCGGCGGCTTCCTGGCCGACGTGGTGTTCTACGTCTGCACCATCGTCAGCTACGAGAAGTTCAATCGCTGGCTGGCGCGGCGGCCCGAACCGGTCGCCATCCTGGAGCCGGTACTGCCATGACGCTGCTGCTCGATCCGCCGGACGAATCCACCCTCACCCGGATCCACCGCTTCCTGGCCGACACCGGACCGGCCACCCCGTGCCTGATCGTCGATCTCGACGCGGTGCGCCGCCGCTACCACGACATCCGCGCCGCGGTGCCCGCCACCGTGCACTACGCGGTGAAGGCCAACCCCGCACCGGAGATCGTGGAACTGCTTGTCGCGCAGGTCTCGTCGTTCGATGTGGCGAGCACCGTCGAGATCGACCTGTGCCTGCGCAGTGGGGCGAACCCGGACGCGCTGTCCTACGGCAACACCATCAAGAAGGCCCGCGATATCGCCTACGCGCACCGCGTCGGGGTGCGGACCTTCGTCTCCGACAGCGAGCCCGACCTGCGCGCCATCGCCGACCACGCGCCCGGCGCGCAGGTCCTGGTCCGGATCGCCGCGCATGGCGAGGGTTCGGCGCTGCCGTTCGGGCCGAAGTTCGGGTGCCGGCCCCCGCAGGCGGTGGCACTGCTGCGGCTGGCCCGCCGGCTGGGGCTGGTCCCGCGCGGGGTGGCGTTTCATCCCGGCTCCCAGCAACTGGACACCGGGGCCTGGGACGAACCCATCGCCGCGGCAGCCGCTATCGCCCGCACCCTGCGCGCCGACGGGATCGAGCTGAGCACCCTGGACATCGGCGGCGGGCTGCCGGCCACCTACCGCGACACCACACCCAGTCTGGCCGATTACGGCGACGCCATCACCGCGTCGATCAGCCGGCACTACGGGACCCGCGCGCCGCGGCTGATGATCGAGCCGGGCCGGGCCATGGTCGCCGACGCCGGCCTGATCCGCTCCGAGGTCGTGCTGGTGACGCCGCGCGACACCGACGGCGGACGGCGCTGGGTGTACCTGGACATCGGGAAGTTCGGTGGCCTGGCCGAGACGAGCGGCGAGGCCATCGCCTATGCGATGCGCACCGATGCCGACGGCGGCCCCGACGGCCCGGTGGCCATCGCCGGACCGACCTGTGACAGCGAGGACGTCCTCTATCACCGCACCGATTACCGGCTGCCGCTGTCGTTGCAGGCCGGGGATCAGGTCGATCTGCTGGCCGCGGGCGCCTACACGGCGAGCTATTCGGCGATCGAGTTCAACGGGTTCGCGCCGCTGCGCACCTACTGCATCTGAACACCCCACGAAAAGGATCCGACATGAACAGCTACAAGACCGCACGCGCTGCGGTACAGGCCCGGGACGCCGAACAGCAGATCGACGCCGTCCGGCTACGGGAATTCGACACCTTCGCGAAGTTCTCCGACGCGGACCTGCACCGCCTGGTCCACGCCGCGCACCGCACCTCGACCTCCGGTCCGTGGCCGCTGATCCTGGAGCAGACTCCCTCGGACTCCTGCTACATCCTGCTCAGCGGGGAGGCCGCGGTGTACATCGGCCGGGACCGGGTCGCGGTGGTGGGCCCGGGAGAGGTGATCGGCGAATCGGCGCTGCGGCGTGGGAGGCTGCGCAACGCGACGGTGACGACGATCGGCAAAGCCGAGGTGTTGCACATCGCGCGCGATGATCTCGATGTGCTGCTGCAACAGATTCCGGCGCTGCGGGAGACCATGGACGCGACGGTCGCCAAGCATGTGCCGGCGGCGGTCACCGAGGACCCGCACTAGTCAGGTGCGCGCGGCGTAGATCCGCGCGTCCCAGCCCTGCAGCTCCAGCGACGTCGAGCCGGCCGGCGTCCCCGGGAGATTGCCGAGCAGCAACTCGGCCGCCTCCCACTGCGGGCCGATGTCAACGGTGCGGGGTGCGCGGCCGCAGTTGGCGATCACCAGCAGCGTCGCGTCCCCGTCGGCACGGGTGTAGGCCCAGAGCTGCGGGTCGTCGGCGAACAGCGGAGTGAAGTCGCCGTCGGCCAGGACGGGCAGTTCGTGCCGCAGCCGGATCAGGGCCTGGTAATGCGAGAGCACGAAATCCGGTGCGCCTGTTTGTGCCTCGGCGTTCAGCCACAGGTGATTCGGGTTGACCGGTAGCCACGGCTGCCCGGCGCTGAAGCCGGCGTGCGCGCTCGCGTCCCACTGCATGGGGGTACGGGCGTTGTCGCGGCTCATCCGGGCCAGCCCAGCCAGCGCCGCCGCGGTGTCACCACCGAGTGCGACCACCTCGTTGTAATAGTTCACGGCTTCGAGGTCCCGATGATCCTGCGGGAACCGGAACGGGTAGTTCGTCATGCCGAGCTCTTCGCCCTGGTAGATGAACGGCGTGCCGCGCATTCCGTGCAGGATCGTGGCCAGCGCCTTGGCCGAGGCCGCCCAGTAGGCGGGGTCGTCATCGCCGAACCGGGACACCACCCGCGGCTGATCGTGGTTGTTCCAGTACAGGCTGTTCCAGCCCACGTCGGCCAGCGCGGCCTGCCAGCGGTGCATGGTGTCCTTGAGCACCACGAGGTCGAGCCCGCGGTAGTCGAACTTGCCGGTCGGGCTCTGGTCGATGGCCATGTGCTCGAACTGGAACACCATGTCCACCTCGCCGCGCGCGGGATCGGTGTACAGCCGGGCCTCATCGGTGGTCACGCCGGGCATCTCACCGACGGTGAGGTATTCGCCGTCCCGCCCGCCGAACACGGCGCGGTGCATCTCGGCGAGGTACTCGTGCACGTGTGGCCCGTCGGCGAACCCGTCGAAGGCGACGACGTGGCGCTGCAACGGCACCGGGCGGGCATCGGGCAGCCCGTCGACCTTGGAGATGAAGTTGATGACGTCCATCCGGAACCCGTCCACACCGCGGTCTAGCCACCAGATCATCATGTCCTGCACTGCTTTTCGAACCTCCGGGTTGTCCCAGTTCAGGTCCGGTTGCTTGCGGTCGAACAGGTGCAGGTAGAACTGCTCGGTGCCGGAATCCCAGGTCCAGGCCGGACCGGAGAAGAACGATCCCCAGTTGTTCGGTTCGCCGCCGTCGCGGGCGTCGCGCCAGATGTACCAGTCCCGCTTCGGGTTGTCGCGTGAAGACCGCGACTCGGTGAACCACGCGTGCTCGTCGGAGGTGTGATTGACCACCAGGTCCATCACCAATTTCATGCCGAGCGCGTGCACCTTCGCGATCAGCGTGTCGAGGTCGGCCAACGTCCCAAACAGCGGGTCCACATCGCGGTAATCGCTGATGTCGTAACCGTTGTCGGCCTGCGGGGAGCGGTAGATCGGCGACAACCAGATCACGTCCACGCCGAGCGCGGCGAGGTGATCGAGCCGTTGCAGGATGCCGCCCAGATCCCCGATGCCGTCGCCGTCGGAATCGGCGAAGCTGCGCGGATAGATCTGGTACACCACGGCAGATTTCCACCACGAAGTCATGCGCGGCTCCCGATCACGTTGCGGTACACGTCCACATACTTGTCGATCATCGCCGCAATGGTGAAGCGGCCCACGGTGAGCTCACGGATCTTCGGGCGGTCCAGCGCGGCGGCCGCATCGACGGCGGCCACCGCCGCGTCGAGATCGTCGACCAGATAACCGGTGACCCCGTGGTCGATCAGTTCGCTCATCGAACCCCGGTTGTGGGCGATCACCGGTGTGCCGCAGGCCATCGCCTCCACCACGCTGTAGCCGAATGGCTCGTCGAAGTCGATGAGGTGCAGCAGCGCGTGCGCACCGCCGAGCGCCTCGGCGCGCCCGGATGCGTCGACGGGACCGAGGTAGCGCACCGTCTCGCCGAGGTGCGGTGCCACCGCGTCGCGAAAGTAGTCCTCGTCCTGGATGATTCCGGCGATATCGAGGCGGCGTCCGCAGCGGCGGGCGACCTCGATGGCCCGCGCGGTGCCCTTGTCCGGGTGGATCCGCCCGAAGAACAACAGGTGCGCCCCGGGATCGGGGTGCACGGCGAACTGGTCGGTGTCGATGCCGTGGTGGATGGTGGCGGCGTAGCGCAGGGCGGGATGGCGGTCGGCATCACTGATGGAGACGTAGGCGCCGTGGCCGTTGTAGCGCTGGTAGACGGGAACGATGCGCTCCGAGGAGAATCCGTGGATCGTGGTGACCACCGGGGTGTCGACCAGATCGCTGTAGGTCAGTGGCAGGAAGTCGAATCCGTTGTGGATGACCTCGAATTCGCCGGCCCGTTCGAAGACCGACGCGATGTGCAGGCATTCGGCGACCTTGGCGTCGACCGTCTCGTCCTCGGACCAGCCGCAGGCCGCCGTCGACACCAGCTCGGCGGAGGTGATCGAGTCGGCGGTGGCGAACAGCGTGACCTCGTGCCCGGCCGCGACCAGACCCTCGGTGAGCAGTGACGCGAACTGTTCCCAGGGACCGTAGTGCCGCGGTGGTGTCCGCCAGGCGATCGGTGCCAGAACGGCCACTCGGATGGGATCGCGCTGGGAATTGTCGATCTGCCCAGCCTACGCGGGCACGTCGATTCCGCGTGCCGCCAGCCTGCGCGCCGACGCCTCGGTGCGGATCACCTGCGGCCACCAGAACCACTTGCCCAGCAGAGCGGCGATCGCCGGTGTCATGAAGGACCGCACCACCAGGGTGTCGAACAGCAGACCGAGGGCGATGGTGGTGCCGACCTGTGCCATCACCTTCAGATCGCTGAACGCGAAGGAGGCCATGGTGAACGCGAACACCAGTCCGGCGGAGGTGACCACGGATCCGGTGCCCGCCATGGCCCGGATGATGCCGGTCTTCAGTCCGCCGTCCAGTTCCTCCTTGAACCGGGACACCAGCAGCAGGTTGTAGTCCGAGCCCACCGCCAGCAGCAGGATCACCGACATGGGCAGCACCATCCAGTGCAGTTCCAGGCCGAGTATGTGCTGCCACAACAACACCGACATGCCGAAGGAGGCACCCAGGGACAGCAGCACGGTCCCGACGATCACCGCGGCCGCCACCAGCGCCCGGGTGATGAGCAGCATGATCACGAAAATCAGTGCGGCGGCGGCGATCCCGGCGATCAGCAGATCCCACTGCGCGCCGTCGTGCATGTCCTTGTAGGTGGCCGCGGTGCCGGCAAGGAAGATCTTGGAGCCCTCCAGCGGGGTGCCCTTGATGGCTTCCTTGGCGGCCGTCTTGATCGGATCGACGTGCGCGATGCCCTCGGGGGTGGCCGGGTCCCCGTCGTGACTGATGATGAACCGCACCGACTTTCCGTCGGGTGAGATGAAGTTTTCCATCCCGCGCTTGAAGTCCTCGTTCTCGAAGGCCTCCGGCGGCAGGTAGAAGGTGTCGTCATTGCGGGACGCGTCGAAGGCCTCCCCCATGGCCGTGCCGTTGTCCTGCATGGCCGAGCCCTGATCCTGCATGCCCTTCTGGGTTTGATACATCGTCAGCATGGAGTTCCGCATGTTCTCCATGACGCGGATGTTCTCCGGCATCAGCACGACCATCTGCGGCAGCAGGGTGTCCAGGCGCTGCAGGTCGGGCACCACCGCCTGGATGTCGGCGGTCAGGATGTCGATCCCGTCGAGGGTGTCGAAGACCGAGCGCATGGTCCAGCACACCGGGATGTCGTAGCAGTGCGGTTCCCAGTAGAAGTAGTTCCGGATGGGGCGCAGGAAGTCGTCGAAATCAGCGATGTGGTCCCGCATTTCGGCGATGTCGAGCGTCATGTCGGTGGTCTTCTGCACCATCGAGTGGGTGGTGGCGGCCATCTGCTCGGTGATGGACGACAGCTGCTGCATGGTCTCGATGTTGGATTGCATGTCGTCGGCCTGCTTGAGCATGTCGGCGAACTGGTCCTGGCGGTACTTCTCGTTCATCGTCTGGGTGGCGCCCTGCTGGCTGAGCATGAACGGGATCGTGGTGTGCTCGATGGGCTTGCCGTTGGGACGGGTGATGGTCTGCACCCGCGCGACGCCGGGAACCGCGAGAATGCTCTTGGCGATCTTGTTGATGACCAGGAAGTCGGCCGGGTTGCGCAGATCGCGGTCGCTTTCCACCATCAGCAGTTCGGGGTTCATCCGGGCCGCGCTGAAATGCCGTTCTGCGGCGTCGTATCCGACGTTGGCGGACAGATCGGCGGGCAGGTAGCGCCGCGCGTCGTAGTTCGTCTTATAGCCGGGCAGCGTCACCAATCCGATGATCGCCAGCGCCAGGCTGGCCACCAGGACGGGGCCGGGCCAGCGCACCACGGTGACGCCGATACGGCGCCAGCCCCGGGACCGGATGGCCCGTTTGGGTTCGAACCGGCCGAACCGGCTGCCGATGGTGATCACCGCGGGGCCCAGCGTCAGCGCCGCGATCACCGCGACCAGGGTGCCGATCGCACACGGCACCCCCATGGTCTGGAAGTACGGCAGCCGGGTGAACGACAGGCACAGCATGGCGCCGGCGATGGTCAGCCCGGAGCCCAGCACGACATGCGCGGTGCCGCCGAACATGCTGAAGTACGCGGTTTCCCGGTCCTCCCCGGCGCCGCGGGCCTCCTGATAGCGGCCGACGGCGAAGATCGCGTAGTCCGTGCCCGCCGCGATGATCATCAACGTCAACAGGTTCACCGCGAAGGTGGACAGCCCGATGACCCCGGCACTGGCCAGGAAGGCGACGACGCCGCGGGCGGCCCCGAGTTCGACGAACACCATCAGCAGGATCAGCAGCGTGGTGCCGATGGAGCGGTACACGATCAGCAGCATCAGCAGGATGACGCCGAGGGTGATCATGGTGACCTTGGCGATGCTCTTGTCGCCGGCGTGGTGCTGATCGGAGATCAGCGGGGCGCCACCGGTGACGAACACCTGCAGCCCGGGCGGCGGCGGGGTCTGCGCGACGATGTCGCGGACCGCCTGCACCGATTCGTTGGCCAGCGTCTCGCCCTGGTTGCCGTGCAGGTAGAGCTGGACGTAGGCGGATTTCCCGTCGGCGCTCTGCGCGCCGGCCGCGGTCAGGGTGTCGCCCCAGAAGTCGGCGACGTGCTGGATGTGGGCGGGGTCGGCCTCGAACTTGTCGATCAGGCCGTCGTAGTAGTGGTGCGCCTCGTCGCCGAGGGGCTGATCGCCTTCCAGCACCACCATGGCGTTGCTGTCGGAGTCGAACTCGTCGAAGTTGGCGCCGATGCGTTTCATCGAGATCATCGCCGGCGCATTGTGGGCGCTCAGCCCGACGGTGTTCGCCTCGCCGACCTCTTCCAGCGACGGGACCAGCACGTTGGTCGCCACGGTCAGCGCCAGCCAGGCCAGCACGATGGGTACCGAAAGCACTCGGATGAGATGCGCGATCTTCGAGCGATCGGCTTTGGTGGCGTTCACGTTGTGGCCCGTCAGAAGTTACAGAATCTGTATCGGGCGTAATTTACGTAGCTAATTTAACAATTGCCAACCCACAGAGTGAATTGACAGCAACTTCACAGACTCAGGCGAAGAGGCCGTCCAGCGCCTGCTGTTCGAGCTTCACCCAGCGGGCCACGTCCTTGCGGACCGCGTCGACCTGTTTGGGCGTCAGGTGCTGAGCGCCCTCCTCGGGGGTGATGCGGCACAGATCCATCGGCCCCCCGACGCTCGACGACGAGGCGTCCAGCGCGTCGAGCACCCGCAGGGCGGCGACCACGCCGTAGTCGACATCGCGTTCGGGCATCCGGAAATGGGTGAGCAGCGCGTGCGCCTGCTGCGCCATCGCCGCGCCGCTGCCGACCGCCTGGAAGCCGGTCTCCTCGTGATGGCCGAGCAGCGCGTTGGGGTCGAGATCGATGATGAACGGCTCATCCCCCACATAACCGGCGGCCAGAACGAAGGTCGCCGGCGTGCCGGCCTTGTCCTGCCCGGGCACGCTGGAGATGAAGTTCTCGTAGTGGTGTTCCAGGATCGGCCGGACCCGCGCCTGGATGGCGCGCCCGATGTCCTTGGCCTCGACGATGGCGTCGGCTTCCTCGGTGAAGATCTGCTCGACGTCGTAGAGCACCGCACGCGAGCCGCTGCCACCCCAGGCCGCGGACGTACCCAGCGGATGCAGCTTCTGCGCGGGATAGGTCAGGCCGCGGCCCGGATCGGTGATCTGGGAATCCGAGGCCAACACGATCCCGTTGGCGCACCGCATGGCGAGGACGACGGTCATCCCACGATCCTATGGTGGAGCCATGACCGCGGACGAGCAGCGAGCCGGCGTCGAGCTGACCAACCTGGACCAGCCGCTCGGCCCGGACGCCGGGGCCACCAAGCGCGACCTGGTCGACTACCTGGACGCGGTCGCCGACCGGATCCTGCCCGGGCTGGCGGGCCGGCCGCTGACGGTGCTGCGGGTGCTGCGCGGGCGGGCGCCGTTCATGCAGAAGAACGTGCCCAAGTACACCCCGGACTGGGTGAAGACGGTGCCGATCTGGGCCGAGGCATCGCACCGCGAGATCCACTACGCGCTGTGCGATGACCGGCGCACCCTGCTGTGGCTGGCCAATCAGCGTGCCGTCGAATACCACCCGGCGCTCGGCCTGGCCGACAACATCTACGCACCGACCCATCTGATCCTGGACCTCGACCCGCCCGACGCCGAGGACTTCGCCGCGGTGGTGGCGGTGGCCGAGTTGGTGCGCCAGGCGCTGGCCGACACCGGGCTGGCGGGTGCGGTGAAGACCAGTGGGTCGCGCGGGGTGCACATCTTCGTGCCGGTCGAGGCTCCCGGCGATGACGTGGCGGCGGCGACCCGGGCGTTGGCGGCGCGCGCCGAGGCGCTCGATCCGTCCATTGCGACAACGGCTTTCATCGTCGAGGACCGCGCAGGCAAGGTGTTCGTGGAYGCCACCCGCTCCGGCGGGGCGACGGTGGCCGCCGTCTACAGCCCACGGCTGCGTCCCGGTACACCGGTGTCGTTCCCGCTGTCCTGGTCTGAGCTGTCGGAGGTGCGGCCGTCGGATTTCACCGTGCACACCGCGCTGGGCCGCCTGGGCGACGGTGATCCGTGGGCCGAGCAGATGCCGGCACCGCAGCGGCTGCCCGACGATCTGATCGAACAGGGCCGCAGCATCCCGGTCGCAAGGGTCGCCGCCATGCACGAGGGCAAACGACGCGCCAAGGCGCGCCGCGAGAGCTGAGCCGTTTTGCGCACGCCCGGCGAGTTACCGCACTTCGTCATCCGAACGTCGTACCGTCGAAGCACTATGGCGAACAACGGACCCGGCGACAACTACTCCGACGACGACCCCACCCAGTACGCCGCGAACTACAGCGACTACACCCAGCCGTACGAAACGGCCGATCCCTACGCCGCCGGCGGCGAACCACCCGAGCCGCCGCAGCCCTGGTACCGCAAACCCGCGGCGCTGGTGGTCATCGGCGCGATCGCGGCCCTGGTGCTGGTCGGCGCGATCTGGGGCATCATCAGCGCGCTGAGCGGTGATTCCTCGGAGTCCACCACCACGACGACGTCGTCGACCACGTCGTCGTCGGAGGCCGCGACCACGTCCGCGGTGGCGCCGGTGCCGACCGAAACGGTGACGGCCACCCCCGAGACCACCACGACCACCGAGCCGACGACCACGACGACGACCACCACCCCGTCGACGACAACCACCACGACCACGACGACCACCACGCCGAGCACCTCGGTCAGCACGAGCACCAGCACGGTCACCGAAACCCAGACCGAGACGCAGACCGTGACCCCGGAGGCGCCGCCGGCCGAGGGCGCGGGCTAAGGGTTCGCCGAACGTCGACGTGTCGGCGCTCTCAGGCGAGATCTTCGACGACACGTCGACGTTGAGCGTCAGGAACTTCACGCTTGAGGTTCGGTTCGGTCACGAGCGGCCCGGGTCCGGACCTCCGGTGGTTGGATCGGGCGGTGGCAACGTTCGCGCTCGTCGTCGGGGTCGCCATCGTCGCCGCGATCGGTGGCTACCTGGTGGGGCGGCCGAGCCAACGGCGCTCACGCCGGGTGTTCATCGCGGGCTTCCTGTGCGGCTCGGTCACCGGAACGGTGCTACGCGGTCGGCACCGACGACTGGCACATCGAGCGATGCGCCGGGTGCTTCCGCAGACGTTCTCAGATCCCCGGCGGCGCAGTCGCTCCCGGACCCACAAGATCGGCTTCGCTGTTCGATGAGGTGCGGCGCCACCGCCCGTACAACGGCAACTCGCGCAACGACTCCCATGACCACCGTCGGGCCAGAAACCTGATGACCGTCCGCACGTAGCGGCTGGTCTCGGAGTACCACCGCCACTCGTAGAGGCGCCCGCCCGCCAATCGCTGTGCGAGCGCCTCGGATTCGACACCCTGCAGATAGGGCCGGACCCACGTCACCATCACCCAGGCCTGCCCGGCGTYGGCAAGCGCGAACGTCCACTCGATCGGGGCGTCCCCGGCGGCCATGGTGTGCCTGGGAGCGGGCGGGGCAGGCCCGTCCGCCCCGAACAGGTGGACCGTGACGTTGTGGAAGACGCCGGGACCGCCCACCTCGAAACGCAGCCGGTAGTGGTCGCCGTCGCGGGTCGCCGAGAACGCCACCAACCCGCCGACGGCGACGTAGCGGGAGAACACCAGCGCGCTGCCGATCATGAGGATTCGGCGTGCCGCGAGCAGCACCGTGAATGTCGCGACGGTCAGCGCGACGACGCTCCACATGAGATCCACGTGCACAGCGTGTCAGAACAAGAGGCGATTACCGGGCAGCGCCGATGAACTCGACGCCGGCGTTGATCGCGGCGCGGTGCCGCAGGATCCGGTAATGCGCCAACCGGCCCAACCCGCGGGTGGTCACCAACTCCGCACCCGGCCAGGAGCCGATGAATTCCGCACTAAAGCGATAGGGCGCGTCGGGGTCGTCGGGGTCGTGGATGACCAGCAGCGGTGTCGGGGACGCGAGTTTGGCCCCGATGAAACCGAGATCGGTTTCGTGGAGCGGCATCTCGATGCGCTGGGCGAGTCGACGATGCAGGCCGTCGCGAACCCGCGGCCCGAACCCATGTCGCTCGGCGAACATGTCGAGGTAGAAATCGAAGTCACCCATCGGCGCCAGGAAAACCAGGCGCTCGATCTCGGCGCCGTCGGTCAGCGCCAGCGCGGCGGCCTTGGCGCCCAAAGAGTGCGCGACGATGGCGCGGGCCGGGCCGTGGGTGCGGATGAATGCGCTGACGGCTTCGGCGCATTCGACCAGATGGGTGCGTCCCGCCGCCAGCACACCGGCGTCGGAGTCGTTGTGCGCCGGCAGGTCGAACGCGATGACGCGGTGCCCGGCAGCGACGAGCGGTTTGACGAAGACGCCCAGGTGCGCGCGGCAACCGCCCCAGCCGTGCACCAGGTACACCACCGGTCCCTGCCCCCAGGCCTCCCCCGCGACCCGGTGGCCGGACCAGTACGCCTCGACGGGCTCGCTCGGCGGAACCCCCGGCGGCATGCGCAGACTGGCGTCCACCACCGGCGGAGTGCACCACAGCTCGGTGGCCCAGCGGGCGCCGATGGCGGGAGCGAATCGTTCCAGCAGCCCGAGCGCCTTGCGAATGCGGGGGTGGACGGGTGGCTCGATTCCGGAGCCGGACTCACTGTCGGATTGCGCGCTGTCGCCGACCATCACGTGTTCCCTCGCCCCATGGCGCCGATCCTATTGGGGCCTTGTTGCTCGCTACTGCGCGAGGTAGCCCCCGTCGACCGGCAACACCGCACCGGTGATGAAGGACGCGTCATCGGACGCCAGGAAGACGATGGCTTTGGCGACCTCCGCCGGTTCGCCGAGGCGGCCCATCGGATGCATGCGCTCGATGGACTCCAGATACTCCGCGCCACCCGGCTGGTCCGGAATCCGCTTGACCGCGTCGGTTCGGATCGTGCCGGGGGCCACGGCGTTGACTCTGATCCCCCGGTCAGCCCACTCGACCGCCAGGTGCTTGGTCAAACCCGTGGCGACGAACTTGGCGGGCCCGTACGCCGCCTGCCGTTTCTGGCCGGCCAGCCCGGAGATCGAGGACAGGCAGACGATGGACCCACCACCGGTCGCCAGCATGGCCTCGATGGCGAACTTGCAGGTGAGGAACATGCCGCGCCCGTCGACGGCCATCACCTCGTCCCACGCGGCGACCGTCACCTCGGAGGCATCCCCGAGCGGGATGATCCCGGCGTTGGCGACGAGCACGTCGAGTCGACCGTACCGTCCGGACGCCTCGATCATCCGCCGGGCGTCGTCCTCCACCGAGACGTCGCCGATGACCGTCTCGACCTCCGCTCCCGCCTCCCGCAGTTCGGCGGCCAGTGCCATCAGCGGCTCGCGCTGAATGTCGGTCACCACCAACCGCGCGCCCTCGTGGGCGAAGAGCACGGCGGTCGCGCGCCCGATGCCGAATGCGGCCCCGGTGATCACCGCGGACTTTGCGAGCAGACGTCCTGGTCCCTGGGTCACGGCGTCATCGTGTCACCCCAGTTCGACGGCGTCGCCATTTTCGGGATCGCGGTAGTCGATGAGATCTGCCTGCCGGCGCAGTCTGATCTGCATGGGCACACTCATCTATGGCTTCACCGTGTCGGTGGACGGCTACATCGCCGACGCACAGGGCAGCATCGACTGGTCCGATCCGAGCGAAGAGCTGCATCAGTACTGGAACGACTTCGAGCGCGAGACCGCGTGCGCGTTCTACGGACGGCGGCTCTACGACCTGATGTCCGCGTACTGGCCGACCGCCGACGAGGACCCGGACGCCACCCCGATGATCGTCGACTTCGCGCAGATCTGGCGAGATATGCCCAAGGTGGTGTTTTCCAGCACGCTGGAGTCCGTCGACTGGAACTCGCGTCTGGAACGCGGCGACCCCGTCGAGGTGGTGACGAAGCTGAAAGCCGAAACCGACGGCCAGCTAGAGGTGGCCGGTGCCACGCTGGCCGCACCGATCGTGCAAGCGGGCCTGGTCGATGAGTTCCGGCTGGTGGTCGCGCCCACCGCCGTGGGTGGCGGCACCCCGTTCTTCCCGACGCTGCCGTCGTGGATCTCTCTGCAGCTGCTGGAGAATCGCACGTTCCCGAACGGCACGGTCCTGCTGCGTTACGCGGCGAAAAACGACTGATCGCGGTGACACAGCAAACCACGCTGCCCATCAAGGTCATCCCGTAACGTCGCACAGCGTGCTTTCGAAGCTGGCCCGCGTGGTCATCGCAGCCCCCAGACGAGTGCTGCTCGTCGTCGGGCTCCTGACCATCCTCGCCGGCGTGTTCGGCGCCACCGTGACCGAACATCTCGGTTCCGCCGGGTTCCAGGACCCGGGCTCGGAATCCGCCCGCGGGACGAAGGTGCTGACCGAGACGTTCGGTCAGGGCGACATGGACGTCACCTTCGTAGTGCGAGGTACGGGCGCCGTGCTCGACCGGGCGACCGCAGACGCGGGCCGCAGGCTTGTCGATGAGATCCGTGCTGCCCCCAACGTCAACGGAGTCGTCTCCCCCTGGGACGGCTCCCCCGCCGGTCGCAGCCTGATCAGTGCCGACGGCCGAACCGCGGTGGTGATCGCGCAGATCTCCGGCGGCGAGAACGACGCACCCACACACGGCAAGGAGGTCGCCGACCTCGTCACCGGTGAGCGTGACGGGCTCACCGTGCTGGCCGGCGGCACCGCGATCGTCTCCGCGGAGATCAACGAGCAGTCCGAAAAGGACCTGCTCATCGCCGAAGCCATCGCGCTGCCGCTGTCGCTCATCGTCCTCATCTGGGTGTTCGGCGGTGTGTTCGCCGCGCTGCTGCCGCTCGTCGTGGGGGGCATGGCCATCGTCGGTACGCTCGGGATGCTGCGAGGGATAACCCTTTTCGCCGATGTTTCGATCTTCGCGCTCGACCTCACCACCGCCATGGGGCTGGCTCTCGCAATCGATTACACCCTGCTGCTCATCAGCCGCTACCGCGAGGAATACCAACGCGTCGGCGATCGCGATGAGGCGCTGCGCCTGGCGATGGCGAAAGCCGGTCGCACCATCCTGTTCTCGGCGTGCACGGTGTTCCTCGCCGTCGGCGCGCTCGCGGTGTTCCCGATGTACTTCCTGCGTTCCATGGCGTACGCGGGCTGCGGGGTGGTGGCGCTGGCCGGTCTGTACGCCGTCATCGTGGCGCCGGCGGTGATCGCACTGCTGGGCGACCGGATCGAAAAGTTCAACATCCGCACGAAGTTCGGGCGCGACACCACCCAACCGGACATCACCCAGAGCGTGCTCTACCGGACCACCACATTCGTCACCCGCCACGCGGTCCCGTGCGCGCTCGTGGTGATCGCGCTGCTGCTGATTCTCGGCGCCCCATTCCTCAATGCACGCTTCGGACTCCCCGATGATCGGGTGCTGCCGACCAGTGCGCAGTCCCGGCAGGTGGGCGACACGTTGCGTGCCGAGTTCCCCGGCAATGCCGCGGCGGCCACCTCGATCGTCATCCCCGATGCGCAGAGGCTGACCGAGGACGACATCGCCGACTACGCCGCCGCGCTGTCGAACGTTCCCGGTGCGGTCGCGGTGTCCGCACCGGGCGGCTCCTACGTCGACGGCCGCGTCGCCGGGCCGCCCCTGCTGCCGACCGCGGCGAAGGACGGAAGCCTATGGCTCTCAGTCGCGATCGAGCACCCGTCGTCGGACTCATTGTCGCGGGAAGAACTCGACCGGCTGCGTGCGGTCCCCGTGCCGCAGAGTGCCGAGGCGCTGTTCACCGGCGCCAATGAACTCAACCAGGATTCGGTGGACGAGATCGTCCGGCTGCTGCCCGTGGTGCTCCTGCTCATCGCGGCCACGACGTTTGTGCTGATCTTCCTGCTCACGGGCAGCCTGCTGCTTCCGGTAAAGGCGTTGGTACTCAATACGTTGTCGCTGTCGGCGACGCTCGGCGCGTTGGTGTGGGTGTTCCAGGAGGGACACCTGGGCGGTCTGGGCACCACACCCACCGGCACGCTGGTCGCCGATGTGCTGGTGTTCCTGTTCGCGACGGCGTTCGGTTTGTCCATGGACTACGAGGTGTTCCTGCTGTCCCGGATCCGGGAGCACTGGCTCGCGTCGGCCCAGCGCAAGGAGGACAACGACGAGGCGGTGGCACTCGGCATTGCCGGCGCGGGCCGGGTCATCACCGCGGCCGCAGTGCTGATGGTGATCGTCTTCGCGGCGCTGTCCAGCGGCGACGTCGCGTTCATGCGGATGATCGGAGTCGGCCTGGCGCTCGCCGTCGTGGTCGACGCGACGTTGGTGCGCATGGTGTTGGTACCCGCCGTCATGAAGCTTGCGGGACGCTGGAACTGGTGGGCTCCGGCGCCACTGGCCAAGCTGCACGCCAAGGTGGGGTTCAGCGAGTCAGGTTGATCTCCCCGGCCAGCTCGTGGTCGAGCAGGAAGGTACCGGCTTCGCGCAGGTTCGGCGGGTGGAACGAATAGGCCGAGATACACGAGGCCAGATAGGCGATCTCGGGGTCGGTGGCGAAGGCCACCCCGCCCACCTTCGCCACCATTCGGGCCACGGCCGACTGCAGGTGGTCGCGGAATCCCAGCCGGATCCACAGCAGATCGGCGAAGAGGTCGTCGCTGCGATCACCGGTGTCGTAACGCTCGGCGATCATCCGCAATGCGCGCCACACCCCCTCGACGGGCGAGAACAATTCGACGAAGTCTGCCGGGGTGAAGTCCTCGCGGTCGGCGAGTTTGAGCGCGAGCCGGGTCGCGGCGCCGACATAGCCGGCCGTGATGATCAACCCGAACAGGACGTAGCCAGACTTCTCGTTGCGGCCGTCGGGATCCTCGACGTCGCTGACCATCATCAACTCGTTGGGCACGAAGACGTCTTCGAAGACCACCGCGTGGGTCTGCGCGCCGGACAGCGGTGCACTGGTCCACAGCGGGGTGACGCTGAGCCCTGGGCTGCCGTTGAAGATCACGGTGATGGCCCGCTGTTTGGTGTCATCGAGCAGCACGCTGGCCATCACGCAGTCCATGCTGTCGGCCAGACTGCACGGTTTCTTGCTCCCGGTGAGGGTGTAACCGCCGTCGGCCGGGGTGGCCTCCATCGTCGGGCGGAAGACGCTGCCGTCGATCTTGCCCTCGGAAAAGCCGGAGGCGAAGACGGTGCGATTCTCGATGAGCGACTTGATCAGCCCGACGGTCTCCTCGTCGGTCGATTCTGCGAAGTCGGCCAGCCCAGCGACCGAGAGGTAATGCATGGTGGTCGCCGCGGCGAGCGACGGACTGAGGTAGCCGATACCGCGTTGCAGCTCAAGGGTTTCCACACAGGTCGCCCCCAGCCCGCCGAGTTCCTTCGGCGCGGTCAGCCGTGGCCCGTTGTGCTCCTTCCACAGTGCGACGACGTTCGTCGCGGGATCTTCGGCAACCATCAGACCGAGTTCGTGCAGCTTGTCGGCGAGTTCGGGGAGGTGGCGACGGACGGCCGCCACGTGCGACAGCCTCGATTCCAGTCCGGTGCGGTCCATCGGAAGTCCTTCCTGGTTCAGGTACGAAAGATGTAGCGCTGTAGCGCTTCTGCGGAACTGGATGACGGTTCCCACGCTGTCGTGGAGCGGAGCAGCCCAGAGTCCAGCAGCGGGTCGCCACGCGTCACCCAATGCCCGGAGAAGGGCGCGAGATGGAGCCGGAACAGCAGATCGGCACCCAGTTTCAACGGCCCCAACGGGCCGGCAACCAGCCGCGCACCGGTCATCGCACTGATCTCCCGCACGCTGGTGTGGTCCGTGGGGGCGATGTTGAAGATGCCCGTCAGCTGCTGGGAGAGGATGGTGGCGTAGGCATCGACGAGGTCTGTATCCCAGAGGAATTGATAGGAGGAGCGCGACGGGTTGGGGTAGACGATCGTCTTGGCCAGGAACGCTTGCAGCCCCGAGTTGTCAAAATGCTCGCCGACGATGTAGCAGGGTCGCGCGACGGCCAGTTTCGTGCCACCGGGAGCGCCGTGTGTCCAGTACCAGTTGGCCAGATGCTCCAGCAGCGCCTTGTGATAGAAGTAGTAGTGGTCGGGATTCCGGTCACCGGCCGGATAAGTGTTCTCCGGCAATTGTTTTCCGGTACCACAGGCCGCGACGCCGAGCGCGTTCGCGCTGGAGGTCAGAATGAGGTGGCCGACGCCCACCCGGTTCGCCTCCTCGAGCAACGCCTGCGTCGCCACCACGTTGACCGTGTAGGCCAGGCGTTTGTCCCGGGGCTCTTCCACGCAGTAGGCGAGGTGGATGAGCGCGTCGTAGCCCGCGATCGGATCGAGGTCGACGTGGCCGCTCAGGTCGAGGTAGGCTTCGCGAACTTTCGGATGCTCACAGTCGGTCTGTCGACGACCCAGGACGGTGACCTCCTCGATATCCTCTTTGCGCACAGCCCAATTCAGGATGGCGCGGCCGAAGTCTCCGGTCGCGCCGGTGATGGCGAGGCGGAGGCCCCCGGTCACGCAGCCGCCAAAGCCCAGGACAGCTCCTTGTTGAGCACGTCAGCACAACGCATGACTTCGTCTTCGCTGAGTTCCGATGTCATGCAGACCCGCAGTATCGGCTCCCCCACCGGCACTGCCGGGTAGATCGCCGGTGTGACGAAAACACCGGAATCCCGAAGTTGGTTCCAACTCAGGACGGTGCGTAGCTCGTCGAACAGTCGGATGGGAATGATCGGTGACCAGTCGGGGCTGTGGTCGTCGGGCTGATGCAGCGCGACGTCCAGCGGCGCGAGCGCCTTCCGCATGAGTCGCGAGTTGCGCTCCAGCCGGCTGCGCCGTTCCCTGCCCTCGTCGCTGCGGATGATCTTGACTGCAGCGGAAGCAGCCGCCATCGCGGCCGGTGTCGCCGATGTGCTGAACCAGAAGGACCGCGCGCTCAGCCGGATCTCGTCGATGAAATCGCGCGATGCGGCGATGAATCCACCGAGACCACCGATCGCCTTCGACAACGAGCCCATCACGATGTCGACCTGTTGGGCGACGCCGTTCCGCTGTGTCAGGCCGCCCCCGGAGGGTCCGAACACACCGATACCGTGCGCTTCGTCGACCATCAGCAGCGCACCCGCACCGTTACAGACATCGATGATTCGCTCGAGCGGAGCCGTCGAGCCTTCCATCGAGTACAGCGAGTCGACGATGACCAGAATCCGCCGATATCGCATCCCCCCGTGGCTGCGCAGAACCGCCGCCAGCGACTCGGCGTCATTGTGCTCGAACTTGGCTTCCACGGCCCGGCTCAGTCGTACCCCGTCGCGGATCGAGGCGTGGGCCAACGAGTCCACCACGGCCAGGCAGTCGTCGCCGAGCAGCGCCTGAATGGTGCCGACGTTGGTCTGGTAACCGGTGGTGAAGACAAGCGCTTCCTCATGCCCCAGCCATTCGGCGATCTGCCGTTCGAGGGCGACATGCAGGCTGTACGTCCCGTTGAGCAGACGGCTGCCGGTCGTCCCGACCCCGAATTCCTCCGTCGCGGCGACCGCCGCGGCGACCACGTCGGGATGCGTCGACAAGCCGATATAGGAGTTCGACCCGAGCAGCACACACTCCTTGCCATGGACACCGACCATCGGCGTATCGACGGAGTCGATCTGCTGGAAGAACGGGCTCTGTCCGGTCGCCGAGAAGTGACGTAGCAGCTCGATCCGCTGTCCCACGTCCTTCGCGATATCGCCGGTCTCAGCGAATTCCACCGGGTCCTGATCCATGGTGCACCCCTCCTGTCTGTCAGCGACGGACGCTGATGGGCGTTCATGAGAATCACGCCACCCAAGGGATTCGAGTTCAACCACGCCGCGGATTGCCGGGAGCGCCACAAATCTGAACTGGCTTGCACTGGCGGGATGACGGGTCTGACTCCCCTGCGCCTACGTCCAGCGTCGACTTGTTGTCGAAGAAAGTCGAGAAGTTCGACAAAAAGTCGACGCCGGGCGCACAAGCGGGCAAAAGAAAAGGCCGCAGGTCGTGTGACCTGCGGCCTCCCCCTCGTGAGTGGAGCTGCCGGGAATTGAACCCGGGTCCTACGGCATTCCCTCAAGGCTTCTCCGTGCGCAGTCCGCTATGTCTCTACTTGGATCTCTCGGTCACGCAGACAAGCCGAGATGACGATCCCAGTCGCTGTTTGATGTCCCCACGGGTCCCGCGACCGAACCCGTGGGTGGGTCCCTCTAGCTGATGCCAGGATCCGGGCCGAGGGCGCTCCCGGTCTGACAGACACGCATCGCTACTTAGGCAGCGAGTGCGTAGTCGCGCTGATTGGAATCGGCGCTTAATTGGTTGCAACGACGCTTACGGTGGTCATTTGCCTGCACCGGCACGCTTCCCTTGATTCGATGCGCGAAGTCGAAACCGTTCAGCCCCTCGCACCCCCGCCGACATTCGGCAGGACTCACCATCATACCGCGCGCACCGACAACGGCCCAACGATTAAGCCTGACCCTGCACCGTCGCCAAGGATGCGACGAGTTCGGCCACCGGCACCGGCATCCCGAACAGGTGCCCCTGGGCCAGCCGGCCGCCCGCGCGGGCCACCATCTCGGCCTGCTCGGCGGTCTCGACGCCCTCGGCGATCACGTCGAGCCCCAGGTCGTCGCACAGCTTGATCACCGAGCGGTACAGCGTCTGATCCCGCGCCGGGTTGCTGCCGGAGGCCAGGCTGCGGTCCAGCTTCACGATCCCGACCGGCAGCGCGTGCAGATAGGTCAGCGAGCTGAAGCCCGACCCGAAATCGTCCAGCGCGACCTTGACGCCCATCTCACCGAACCGGCCGATCTGGCGGGCGGCCCGGTCGAGGTCGACGATCGGCATCGTCTCGGTGATCTCCAGGACCAGCCGCTCCCGCGGAATCCGGTAGCGCTCCAGCACGTTGCGCACCGTCTGCTCGAACCCTGGATTGCCCAGCCGCGCCCCACCGATGTTGACGTGGATATCCAAATCCAGGCCGCGCCCGCGCACCTCCGAACAGGCCAGGTCGAGCACCAGCGCGTCGAAGTCGGCGCCCAGGCCGGCAGCTTCGGTGTCCGCGACGAAGGTCTCCGCCGAGATGTCGATCCCGTTGGCCGCCGTCCACCGGGACAGCGCCTCCACCGCCACCGGCGTGCCATCGTCGAGCGCGACCACCGGCTGATAGACGAGCCGGAACCCGGGCGGAGGCCTGCCCTTGGACGCGCGCAGCAGGGTCGGGAAGTCGACCACCGCCCCCGATGACGGCTGGTAGACGACGGCGGTGTCCTTGCCCATCCGCTTGCCCGCGTACATCGCGATATCGGCCTGGCGCAGCAGGTCGTCGGAGGTCTGCGGCAATCCGTCGGACTCGGGCCGCACCAGCCCCATGCTGGCCTGCACCCGCAGCGACGAACCGTGCACCGGGAACGGTTCGCGCAGCGCGATCCGCAGCCGTTCGGCCGAACCCTCGAGCTGCTCCCCCTGATCGCCGGCACCCCGGATCAGGATGGCGAACTCGTCGCCGCCGATGCGGGCCAGGGTGTCGCCCTCGGCCACGAACCGCCCCAGCCGGTCGCCGACCGCGCACAGCAGTTCATCGCCGGCGGCGTGCCCGTAGCGGTCGTTGACCTCTTTGAAGTCGTCGAGGTCGATGAAGATCAGCACGAACTGTCCGTGCCGCATCGCCTCATCGAGGCGCTGCGCGAACAGCGTGCGGTTCGGCAGCCCGGTCAGCGCGTCATGGTGCACCTGATGCGCCAGGCCGCGCTGGGCCCAGTACAGCCACTGCGTGAGCGACCGCTCCGCCCGCGTCGCAAGCACCTGCCGGGTCGCCACCAGGGCCACCATCGCCACCGCCAGCACGACCGCGGCCAGGGACAGTTCGCGCTCGATGTAGAGGTGAAAGGTGAACAGCACCGCGATGCCGAGGAACCCGACATAGGGCAGCAGCAGCTGCGGCCAGTCCTGTCGGCGGAAGGCACTGTCCGACGGCGGTGCCGTCGGCAGGAATGCGAAGCCGGTGAGCACCGGTCCGACGATCAGCCCGATCCCGACCCACAGTTCCGCGTCGGTCATATCCACCGAGCGCAGGTAGGCCAGCAGCCGGTTGGCGGTGCCCATCATCAGCAGTCCACCGGCGAGCAGCAGGTAGTTCGTCCGGTTGGGCCGGCTGGGGTCATAGATCATCGCGATCAGCACGACCGTGCCGACGACGAAGATCTCCGCGCCGATGAAGATGACGTCGAGTACGCGCATGTGCGTGCTGGACGCCGCGAAGCGGGTGCCGAGGTCGCTCATGACCGCCAGGATCAGGAACGCGAGGCCGGCGATGACCCCGTCGAGGGCGTTGGTGACGAACGGTTGGCGCAACGGGCTGTCGGGCGGGGCCGTCACACCGCCGCTGGAGCGCACCAGCAGGACCACCGACGTGAACACCAGCACCGGTATCGACAGGTAGACGATCCGGGCCAGTACCGGCGCCCAGTCGGCCATGTGCAACTGCCACAGCGTCTGGCCGAGCGCCCAGTTCACCAGCGCCGCGACGAACACCAGTCGCCACCAGCGCTCGGTGCCGTGCTCGCGCCGCGCGACGGTCACGCCGCAGACGATCGCGCCCACACCCGCGCAGATCTGCAAGATCAATGCGCCGGTATCGGCCGCCGAGTCGCCCCAAAACGCCATCGCGTTGACCGCTGCCAGCGTGATGACACCGGCGAGCACGAGTAAACGTAGACGCGAGCGTCCTACTGTCACCCACCCTCCCCGTGCGTCTGACCGCGTGGGGCACTATATCGCTGTCAGCCTCGAGGTCCCGGTAAATGCCGCCATGATGGAGTCATGCCGCGCATCGACACCGCATCCCGGGTCATTCACGCCTCCCCTGGCGCCGTCTACCGCGCGTGGCTGGATCCGCAGGCGTTGATCGCATGGCTGCCGCCGTCGGGTATGACCGGCCGCGTCGACCGCTTCGAACCGCACGCCGGCGGCGTCTACGTCCTGACACTGACCTACGACGACGCCACCATCACCGGAAAGACCGGGAACAACGCCGACGTCGTGCACGGAAGATTCACGCTGCTGGTGCCCGACCGGCTGATCGAACAGCAGGTGGTTTTCGCCTCACCGGACCCCGCGTTCGCCGGCACCATGACGATGACGTGGACGCTGACGGCCACCGACGACGGCACCGAGGTGACGGTCACCTGCACCGACGTGCCCGAGGGCATCGGTCAGGACGATCACCTCGCCGGCATCGGCTCGACGCTGGAGAACCTGGCCGCCCACGTCGAGGCGCGCGGTTAGACCATCCCCTTGGCGCGCCGGCCCAGTTCGCGGGTGATCTCCCGGTCGGCGTCGCGCTTGGCCAGATCCTGGCGCTTGTCGCGGGCCTCTTTACCGCGGGCCAGCGCCAGCTCGACCTTGACCTTGCCGTCCACGAAGTACAGCGACAGCGGCACCAGGGTCAGGTTGCCGTCGCGGATCTTCCCCACCAGGTTGTCGATCTGGCTGCGGTGCATCAGCAGCTTGCGGTTGCGCCGCGGCGCGTGGTTGGTCCAGCTGCCGTGGTGATATTCGGCGATGTGCAGGTTGCGCAACCAGATCTCGCCGTCGTCGATGGTGGCGAACGCGTCGGCGAGTGAGGCTTGGCCTTCGCGCAGGCTCTTCACCTCGGTGCCGACCAGCACGACCCCGGCCTCGTACACATCCAGGATCGAATAGTTGTGGCGCGCCTTGCGATTGGTCGCCACCACATGGTTGTTCGCCTTCTCGGCGGCCTTGTCGGGTTTCTTACTCATTTTTAGCCATCTGTCACCGTCGTACGTAGAGGCGCAGTGTCACATAGGCCGTCACACCGGCCATGACCACACCCACGAACAGCAGGATCGGCGCGATATAAAGGATATCGGCAAAGTCCAGCGGCGCAATCAAATTAGCTTGGGTGAACTGGCTGAGCGCCTTCTCCAGAAACAGCGTGCGCACCGTCAGCAGGCCGATCAGCGCCAGCACCACACCGATGAACGCGGCGAGCATCGCCTCCACGAGGAACGGCAGCTGGGTGTACCAGCGGGTCGCGCCGACCAGGCGCATGATGCCGATCTCGGTGCGCCGCGTGTAGGCGGCGACCTGAACCATGTTGGCGATCAACAGGATCGCACCGATTGCCTGCACCAGCGCCACCGCGAACGCCGCATTCGACATGCCGTCCAGCAGCGCGAACAACCGGTCGATCAGATCCTTCTGGTTCAGCACGTTCAGCACCCCGGGCTGGCCCTGCATGGCGCTGTCGAAATCGACGTGCTGCTCCGGGTTTTCCAGCTTCACGATGAACGACGCCGGGAAGGCGTCCTTACTGGCGACGTCCTTGAAGGCCGGGATCTTCTTGATCGCGTCGGCGTACGCCTCTTCCTGGTTCATGTAGCGAACCGAACGCACGTCGTCGCGCGAATCGATCAGCGCGCGCAACGCCTTGCAGGGGTCGGCATCACAGTTGGGGTCGTTCACCGACGCATCGTTGGTCAGGAAGACCTGGCTCTCGACGCGGTCGAGGTAGATGTCGCGGGACTGATCGGCGATCCGCATCACCAGCAGACCACCGCCGAACAGGCCGATGGAGATGGCGGTCGTCAGGATCATCGCCACCGTCATCGTGACGTTGCGACGAAGTCCGGTCAGAACCTCATTGATCAGGAAGCCAAAACGCACTAGCGATCCATTCCGTAAACGCCGCGCTGCTCGTCGCGGATAAGCCGGCCCAATTCGAGTTCGATGACGCGCTGACGCATGGAGTCCACGATGTGGTGGTCGTGCGTCGCCATCAGAACCGTGGTTCCGGTGCGGTTGATCCGCTCAAGCAGATCCATGATGTCCTTGCTGGTTTCCGGGTCCAGGTTGCCCGTCGGCTCATCGGCCAGCAGCAGCAGCGGCCGGTTGACGAAGGCCCGCGCGATCGCGACGCGCTGCTGCTCACCGCCGGACAGCTCATGCGGCAGCCGGCTGGCCTTGCCGCTCAGACCGACCATCTCCAGCACGTCGGGCACCACCCGGTTGATGACGTCACCGCGCTTACCGATGACCTCCAGGGCGAAGGCGACATTCTCGAAGACCGTCTTCTGCTGCAGCAAGCGGAAGTCCTGGAACACGCAGCCGATGACCTGGCGCAGGCTGGGGATGTGCCGGCCGGAGAGCTTGTTGACGTGGAATTTCGAGACCCGCACGTCGCCCTTGGAGGGGTGCTCGGCCCCCAGCAGCAGACGCATGAACGTCGACTTGCCCGAACCCGAGGGTCCGATGAGGAAGACGAACTCACCCTTGTCGATTTTGAGCGAGACGTCATCCAGCGCGGGACGAGCAGAAGATTTGTACTGCTTGCTCACTTTGTCGAGGGTGATCATCACGGCACGCCAGTGTAGACGCGTGTCAGTTCGCGCTGCGTGCAGGCGGCGGCGGTGTGGCGGTCGTCTGCGGCGCCGGGGTGGGCGCCGCACCCGGCAGAACCGGCAGCGTGATGGGCGGGATCAACCCGTTCGGGCCGTCCGGGTCGACGACCGTGGTGGTGGGCGGCGTCACTGTCGGTGACGTCGGCGTGTCCCCCGGTGACGTCGTATCCGTCGCATCGGTCGGGTCCGTCGGCGAGGTCGTGGTGGTCGTCGGCGGCTCGGTCGTGGTGGTCGTCGTCGTGGTGGTCGGGTACGTGGTGCGCGGCGCCTCCACATTGGTGCGCGGCACCCAGGTGTATTCCGGGTCGGGCACGAAACCCGGCGGGACGATCTGGGTGGCCGGGGCCGGCTCCGGGGGCGCCGGCTTGTACGTCTCATACAGCCACGAGGTGAAGAAGAACGCCACGATCAGCGCGATCGTGGAGGTCCGCATCCGGCCGCCGAACACGTAGCCGGGCCAGCGCTTCTCATCCCCGTCCGAGCGCCGCGAGATCAGCTTCATTCGCGCACCTCGGAATTGGCGGCCAGCGAGGTCGACTCGGCCTTGGTGGCGATGCCGGCCCGGGCCAGCGCCGCGATGACCAGCAGCCGCAGCTGCCGTCCCACCTCGAACTGCTTACCGGGCAGGGTGCGCGCCACCATCCGCAGGTTCACGGTGTCGAGCTCCAGGCTCTCCACCCCCATCAGCTGCGGCTGGTCCAGCAGCAGCTCGCTCATCGCCGGGTCCTTCATGGCGTTCTCGCACACCGCGTGCAGCAGCTCGTTGACCGCGTTGAGGTCGGCGTTCGTCGGCACCGGGATGTCGACCACCGCGCGCGCCCAGTCCTTGGACAGGTTGAGCGATTTCATGATCTGGCCGTTGGGGATGGTGAAGACCTCGCCGTCGCTGGTGCGCAGTTTGGTGACGCGCAGCGTGACGTCCTCCACGGTGCCCGTCGCGTCGTTGGACGAGCCCAGCGTCAGGGTGACCAGGTCACCGAAGCCGTACTGCTTCTCGGTGATGATGAAGAACCCCGACAGCAGGTCCTGCACGATGCGCTGCGCGCCGAAACCGAGCGCGGCGCCCAGCACCGCGGCCGGCGCGACCAGCGAGCCGACCGGGATGGCCAGGATGTCGGTGATCTGCAGCAGCACCACCACGCAGATCAGCGCGATGGTCACCCAGGAGATCACCGAGGCCACCGCCTGGCGGTGCTTGGCGGTCTCGGTGCGCACCAGCGCGTCGCTCTCCCGGAAGTCGGCGTCGATGCGCCTGCTGATCCGCTGGGCCGCCCAGTTGACGAACCGCGCCAGCAGGATCGCCAGGATCACCAGCATGACGATGCGCAGACCCTTGGTGATGATCCACTCACCGATGTTGCCGCGCCAGAAGTCATGCCAGCGGTCGGACACTGACAGCGCGAGCACCGTGTTGTTAGTTGTCGTCATCTTTCCTATTGCGCCAACGGATCCCTGCCTCCAGGAACCCGTCGATGTCTCCGTCGAGAACCGCTGCCGGGCTACCGACCTCGAATTCGGTGCGTAGGTCTTTGACCATCTGATACGGGTGTAGCACGTAGGAGCGCATCTGGTTGCCCCACGAACTGCCGCTGTCGCTCTTGAGCGCATCCATCTCGGCGCGCTCCTCCTGACGCTTGCGCTCCATCAACTTGGCCTGCAGGACGCGCATCGCCGACACCTTGTTCTGCAGCTGCGACTTCTCGTTCTGGCAGGTGACGACGATGCCCGTCGGGATATGGGTCAGGCGCACCGCCGAGTCGGTGGTGTTGACCGACTGGCCGCCCGGTCCACTGGAGCGGTACACGTCGACCCGGATATCGCCCTCCGGGATCTCGATGTGGTCGGTGGTCTCCACCACGGGCAGCACCTCGACCTCTGCGAACGAGGTCTGCCTGCGGCCCTGGTTGTCGAACGGGCTGATGCGCACCAGCCGGTGGGTGCCCTGCTCGACCGACAGCGTGCCGTAGGCGTAGGGGGCGTGCACGGCAAAGGTGGCGCTCTTGATGCCGGCCTCTTCGGCGTAGGACGTGTCGAACACCTCGACGGGGTACTTGTGCGCCTCGGCCCAGCGGATGTACATCCGCATCAGCATCTCGGCCCAGTCGGCGGCGTCGACGCCCCCGGCGCCGGACCGGATGTTGACCAACGCCTCGCGCTGGTCGTACTCCCCGGCCAGCAGCGTGCGGACCTCCATGGCCTCGATGTCCTCGCGCAGCTTGGTCAGCTCGGTGTCGGCCTCGGTGAGCGCTTCGGAGCCTTCCGCACCTTCTTCCTCGGCGGCCATCTCGTAGAGCACCGGCAGGTCCTCGACGCGCTGGCGCAGTTCCTCGACGCGGCGCAGTTCGTTCTGCGCGTGCGACAGCTCGCTGGTCACCTTCTGCGCATGCGACTGGTCGTTCCACAGGTTCGGGTCGGCGGCCTCGGCTTCGAGTGTCTCGATGCGGCCGCGCAGACCGTCGACATCGAGCACCCGCTCCACGGTCGTCAGCGTGGTGTCGAGGGCAGCGATATCGGCAAGACGGTCAGGATCCACGACTGTTGAGGTTACCGGCCGCTTCTCCGGACTCCGCCCTCGATCGCCGGTGCGCGGCTAGCATCGGGCGGGTAACCGGTCCGGTGACGTCGCGACAGCCCCTTGCGCGCCGCCGGTCAGCCTCACGAAAAGGCTTGCCATGCGCCCCTACCACATGGCGATCGTCGGCTCAGGCCCTTCCGGGTTCTTTGCCGCCGCTTCGCTGTTGAAGTCCGAACTCGAAGTCCGTGTCGACATGTTGGAGATGCTGCCCACCCCGTGGGGGCTGGTGCGTTCCGGTGTCGCGCCCGACCATCCGAAGATCAAGTCGATCAGCGCGCAGTTCGAGAAGATCTCGGCGGACCCGCGGTTCCGGTTCTTCGGCAACATCTCCATCGGCGAACATGTGCAGGCCKCCGAGTTGGYCGAGCGCTACGACGCCGTCGTCTACGCGATCGGCGCCCAGTCCGACCGGGTGCTCGGCATCCCCGGCGAGGACCTGCCCGGCAGTGTGGCGGCCGTCGACTTCGTCGGTTGGTACAACGCGCACCCGCATTTCGGTGAGGTGACGCCCGACTTGTCGGCCGACCGCGCGGTGGTGATCGGCAACGGCAACGTCGCACTGGACGTGGCGCGCATCCTGATCAGCGACCCGGAGATCCTGGCGCAGACCGATATCGCCGATCACGCCCTGGATCTGCTGGGGCCGCGCGGTGTCCGCGAGGTCATCGTGGTGGGCCGGCGCGGTCCGCTGCAGGCGCCGTTCACCACGATGGAGCTGCGTGAACTCGGGCACATGGAGCAGATGGCCGAGGTCGACATCGTCGTCGAACGCGCCGACTTCGACGCCATCACCGACGAGGATCTCGAGGCGGCCGACAAGACCGTCAAGACGAACATCAAGGTGCTGCGGCAGTACGCGGAGATGGAGCCCGAAGGCGCGAAGCGACGGGTGGTGTTCCGGTTCGCCACCTCCCCCATCGAGATCCGCGGCACCGACCGGGTGGAGTCGATTGTGTTGGGCCGCAACGAGTTGGTTGACGAAGGTGGGCGTGTCGTCGCGAAAGACACCGGCGAGCGCGAGGAGCTGCCGGTGCAGCTGGTGGTGCGCGCCGTCGGGTATCGCGGGGTGGCCGTGGACGGATTGCCGTTCGACGAGAAGTCCGGCACCATCCCGCACGCGGACGGACGGATCGAGGGCCGCGAACACGAGTACGTCGTCGGCTGGATCAAGCGCGGGCCGTCCGGTGTCATCGGCAGCAACAAGAAGGACTCCGCGGACACGGTGGAGACGCTGCTGGGTGATCTCGGCGAGCCCGGCTTCGACGAGGGTCACGACGCCGAGTTGGCGCAGTGGCTGCTGTCGCGGCAGCCGCTGCTGGTCACCGATGATCACTGGGCGCGCATCGACTCGCACGAGCGCGCGACCGGCGACGCGCAGCACCGGCCACGGGTGAAGCTCACCAGCGTCGCGGACCTGCTGGGGATCGCGCACGGCTGAGGTTTCTGGCGCGCCATTTTCCACGCCAGGGCTGCGATCAGCCGCTGCCCGCGACCCTGGTGTCGAAAACGGCGGTGCCGGCTGATCACTCGCCGGGCGGCGGGGTGACCTTGTCGGCCTCGATGGTGAGGATGAGCCGCGTCTCGTTCGGATTCCCGCTGAAGTAGGGGTACGGGATGCCCAGGTACTTCTGCGAGATCTCGTGGATGCTCTCGTGTCCGCCCTTGTCGGTGGTCGCTGTCACGCGGCCCCGCACGGCGTAGAACCGCCGGATCTCATCGGGGTCGGCGACATTGATGGCGACCCGCGGGTCGCGGGCGAGGTTGCGGTCCTTCTGGGAGCCCCCGACGATGTTGAGCACGATGTGTTCGCCGTCGGTGTGCACCCACGTCTCGGTGAGTTGCGGTGAGCCGTCGGGCATGAGGGTGGCCACGAAGCACGGGCTGGGCTTGCGCAGCAGCTCGATGAGTCCGGCCGGGAGCGGTTGGGGCACGGGTGTCCTCTCAGACAGTCGGGTAGGTCTCGGGTGCCGGCGGGGGCGGCGCCGACGGCGCGAAACCCCACTTGTCCGGGTTCTTGGGCGAGTAGACGACGTCGATCAGCTGGCCGATGGTGGGCCACTGGTTCACGTCGACGGCCAGACGTTGATAGACGACGTGCTCGTTGACGGTCGGTCCGTTGATGACACCGCTGATGGTGACGAACTGCTCGCCGACCTCGTCCGGGCGTGGGCTGACGCCAGTGACCAGCAAGGTGCCGGGCGCCATATTGGCCATGTTGCCCCCGCCTGCACCGCCGGCACTGCGACGACGGATCCACGGAAGCGCTATGAGCACCAGCGCACCGACCAACAGCAATATCATCGCGAATTCGATCACGTAGCCATGGTAGGACTGCGGGCATGAGCGAAGCTGATCTCGACCTTGCCCTGCGCCTCGCCGACCAGGCCGACGAGCTGACGATGGCCCGCTTCGGCGCACTGGATCTGCACATCGAGACCAAACCCGATCTCACCCCCGTCACCGACGCCGACAAGGGCGCCGAGGAGGCACTGCGTGCTGCCCTGTCACAGGCCCGGCCCGAGGACAGTGTGTTCGGCGAAGAGTTCGGCGGCACAACGTCTTCGACGGGACGCCAGTGGGTGATCGACCCCATCGACGGCACCAAGAACTTCGTCCGCGGGGTTCCGGTGTGGTGCACGCTGATTGCGTTGATCGAGGACGGCGTACCCATTGTCGGCGTGGTGAGCGCGCCGGCGCTGGGGCGGCGCTGGTGGGCCGGCGCGGGCCAGGGCGCGCACACCTCCTTCGGCGGCACCGCACGGCGCATTCAGGTGTCCGGGGTCAGCGATCTGGCCTCGGCGAGCCTGTCCTACTCGGACCTGACGACGGGCTGGGACGACCGGCGGGAGAGTTTCCTGAAATTGACGGACGCGGTGTGGCGGGTGCGGGCCTACGGCGACTTCTGGTCCTACTGCCTGGTCGCCGAGGGGGCGGTCGACATCGCCTGCGAGCCCGAGGTCAAGGTGTGGGATATCGCGCCCCTGGACATCCTGATCCGGGAGGCCGGCGGCACGTTCACCAGCATCGATGGTGCTCCCGGTCCGCACGGCGGCAGCGCGCTGGCCACCAACGGCAGGCTGCATGAGGCGGTCCTCGCCACGCTGTGAAGTTCGTTACAGCCCTCGTCTATCTTACTCTGGAGTAAGATACGGTCATCACGCATTGCCCCCACCACTAGAGGCTGCCGAAATGACTCAGATCGAATCTCGTCCTCAGCGCAAAGGCCCCGAAAGCGCCGTTGGGCTGCAGAAGCACAAGCGGACCGCGACCGATATCGGCATCGCGCTGCTCACCCCACTGATGGGCCAGGAGTTCCTGGACCGCTACGGCCTGCGCGACCCGCTGAACAAGGGCATCCGCTACGGCGTCAAGACGGCGTTCTCGGCCGCCGGTGCGTCGACCCGCCAGTTCAAGAAGATCCAGAACCTGGGCGGCTCCCCCACCCGCTTGGCGCCGAAGGAATCCGACTACTTCGACCTGACCCCGGACGACGATCAGAAGATGATCGTCGAAACGGTCAGCGAGTTCGCCGATGAGATCCTGCGCCCGGCCGCCCACGACGCCGACGCCGCGGTGACCTACCCGGCCGACCTCATCGCGAAGGCCGCCGAACTGGGCATCACCTCGCTGAACATCCCGGAGAGCTTCGACGGTATCGCCGAGCACCGCAGCACGGTCACCGGCGCGCTGGTCGCCGAGGCGCTTGCCTACGGCGACATGGGGTTGGCGCTGCCGATCCTGGCGCCCTCCGGTGTCGCCTCGGCGCTGACCCACTGGGGCAGTGCGCAGCAGCAGGCCACCTACCTGCCCGAGTTCGCCGGCGAGAACGTCCCGCAGGCAAGTGTCGCCATCGCCGAACCGCACGCCCTGTTCGATCCCACCGCGCTGAAGACCACCGCGGTACGCACCCCGGGCGGCTACCGGCTCTCCGGTGTGAAATCGCTTGTCCCCGCTGCGGGTAGCGCGGAACTGTTCATCGTCGCCGCCCAGCTCAACGGCAAGCCGGCGTTGTTCATCGTGGAAGCGTCCGCCGAGGGCGTGACCGTCGAGGCCGATCCGTCGATGGGCGTGCGTGCCGCCGCGCTGGGCCGGGTTGCCCTCAACAATGTGGCCGTGCCGCTGCACAACCGCCTCGGCGAGGACGACCGCACCGACGCCGACTTCGCCCAGGACTACTCCGAGGCCATCGCCTACTCCCGACTGGGTTGGGCCGCACTGGCAGTCGGTACCTCACACGCCGTGCTCGACTACGTCATCCCCTACATCAAGGAGCGCGAGGCGTTCGGCGAGCCGATCGCCAACCGGCAGGCGGTGGCCTTCATGACCGCCAACATCGCCATCGAGCTCGACGGGCTGCGACTCATCACGCTGCGCGGCGCCGCCCGCGCCGAGCAGGGCCTGACCTTTGCGCGGGAAGCCGCGCTGGCCAAGCGAATCGCCACCGACAAGGGCATGCAGATCGGACTGGACGGCGTCCAGCTGCTCGGCGGCCACGGCTTCACCAAGGAACACCCGGTCGAGCGCTGGTACCGCGATCTGCGGGTCCTCGGCGTCGCCGAGGGTGTTGTTGTCCTTTAACGGCCCATAAGACTTCAGGAACGGAAACCCAGTCATGGCAATCAATCTGGAACTACCCAAGAAGCTGCAAGCGGTCGTCGAAAAGGGACATCAGGGCGCCGCGGAGATGCTCCGGCCGATCTCCCGCAAGTACGACCTCGCCGAGCACGCCTACCCGGTCGAGCTCGACACCCTGGCCCAGCTGTTCGAAGGCCTGCAAGAGGCAAAGACCATCTCCTTTGCCGGCGCCGACGCTTTCGGTGGCCGCAACGATGAGGGCAAGAAGACAAACGTCAACGGCGCCAACATGTCCGCGCTGCTGAACGCCCTCGAGGTCAGCTGGGGCGATGTCGCCCTGCTGCTGTCGATTCCGTTCCAGGGCCTCGGCAACGCCGCGATCTCCAGCGTCGCCTCCAAGGAACAGCTGGAACGCTTCGGCAAGGTGTGGGCCTCGATGGCGATCACCGAGCCGAGCTTCGGCTCCGACTCGGCCGCGGTCTCCACCACTGCGATTCTCGACGGCGACGAGTACGTCATCAACGGCGAGAAGATCTTCGTCACCGCCGGTTCCCGCGCCACCCACATCGTGGTGTGGGCGACGGTGGACAAGTCGCTCGGCCGGGCCGCCATCAAGTCGTTCGTGGTGCCGCGTGAACACCCCGGTGTGACCGTCGAGCGTCTCGAACACAAGCTGGGCATCAAGGCCTCCGACACCGCGGTGATCCGCTTCGAGAACGCGCGGATCCCCAAGGAGAACCTGCTCGGCGACCCAGAGGTCAAGACCGACAAGGGCTTCGGCGGAGCCATGGAGACCTTCGACAACACCCGGCCGATCGTGGCGGCCATGGCGGTAGGCATTGCCCGCGCCGCCCTGGAAGAGCTGCGCGTCATCCTCACCGAGGCCGGCATCGAGATCTCCTACGACAAGCCCGCCCACGCGCAGAGCGCGCCGGCCGCGGAGTTCCTGCGGATGGAGGCCGACTGGGAGTCCGGTTACCTGCTGACCATCCGTTCGGCATGGCAGGCCGACAACAAGATCCCGAACTCCAAAGAGGCCTCCATGGGTAAGGCCAAGGCCGCCCGGGTCGCCAGCGACATCACCCTCAAGGCCGTCGAAATGGCCGGAACCGCAGGGTATTCGGAGCAGACACTGCTGGAGAAGTGGGCCCGCGATTCGAAGATCCTGGACATCTTCGAGGGCACGCAGCAGATCCAGCAACTGGTGGTTGCCCGCCGGCTGCTGGGGCTGTCGTCGGCCCAGCTGAAGTGATGCCCGGTGGCGCCGACCGGGGGGGCCGGCGCCACCTCTTCTACTCTGCTCTACTAGCCGGCGGCCACATCGGGATTGAGAATGTAGAGGCCGGCCAGGGTCCGGTCGTCGCGGAACGTGATGCGGGCGACGAAGTCACCGGCCTCGAAGCTCAACGGGGTGTTGGTGGTGGTGAAGTCACCGGCGCGCACGGCCTCGGTGTCGCCGTGGGACTCGTAGGCCCCGGCCAACCCCACGATGTGCGCCCACGCCTCGGCAAGTCCTTCCTCGGTGAGCCGGTCGCGCATCACCGCATCGAAGCGCGCGGTGACATCGGCCCACCGGGCGTGCGCGAGATCGTCGATGACCGCCCTGCTCAACTCGTCGGCCTGGGGAAGTATCTGAGTGTTCATGGCTTCTCCTGTTCGTGGATCGATGGGCTTGCCGTAGCGCTGGAACGCGGCCTGGCGCGACACACCGAGGACCTCGCCGATCTCCTGCCAGGTGCGGCCGGTCTCGCGCGCCTGCAGGACCGCCGCGGCCATCAACGCCTCAGCGCGGTCCCGAATCTCGCGGGCGGCACGCACCGACGCGATGGGATCGTCCTCGCCCTGCAACACCGGGGCAGCCAGAATCTGGCCGAGTTGGTGATGAAGCTGCCGACCGAGCGACGTAAACGATTCGGGCATACGTCAATATTAAGTTGACACACGGCGTCGCGTCAAGAACTGCTTGACAGCACGTCGGCCGAATCGAGTAGCCGCCTACTCTATGGTGCCGACCTCGACTGCCCGCAGAATCCACCCATGGTGTTCCTCGGTGAGCGAGCGGTGGTGCTGGGCGGCAGTATCGGTGGCCTGCTGGCTGCCCGGGTGCTGGCCGAGCATTACCGCGATGTCACCATCGTCGAACGCGATGTGCTGACCGACGAGCCGACCGCCCGCCGCGGAGTGCCGCAGGGTCGTCATGCGCACGTTCTGCTTGCTCGCAGCTCGATGATCCTGGCCGACCTGTTCCCCGGCTTTCACGACGATCTGGCGGCGGACGGCGTGTCATCGCTTTCCGGCGGCGATCTGTCCAAGCTCCGGATTGCCTTCGGCGGGCACGAATTCACGCATTCACCCGATGCCACCACGACCGATACCTCAGAACTACACTTCGCCACTCGCCCATTGTTGGAGCGCAATATTCGGCGCCGGATCCTGGCGCTGCCGAATGTGGCCTTGCTGGACGGACACGATGTCGTCGGCCTGATGTCGACGCCGGGCGGTGCACGTGTCACGGGGGTGCGGCTGGTCGGTGACGGCGAATCCAAGTCGGTGGACGCGGACCTGGTCGTCGACGCCACCGGGCGCGGATCCAGGACCCCGGTGTTCCTCGAGGAACTGGGTTACGGGCGTCCGCCCGAGGATGAACTGGTCGTCAAACTCGCCTACGCCAGCCAGCTGTTCCAGATGCCGAGAAACGCTCTGCCCGAACAGTCGCTCGCCTACTTTCCCGAACCGGGCCGGCCCACCACCTGGGCGCTGGTCGGCTACGAGAACGACAGCTGGATATTGACCGTCGGATCGATGGTCGGACACCCACCGCCCGCCGATCTGTCCGAGTTGCTGGCCTTCGGCGAAGGATTCGCTCCGGAGCACGCGTTGGCCGCAGTGCGCTCGGCTACGCCGATCGGCGGGGTCGACCACTACCGCGTGCCATCGAACCGCTGGCGGCGCTACGACAAGATGAAGCGGTTTCCCCAGGGCCTCATCGTCYTCGGGGATGCCATCTGCAGCTTCAACCCGATCTACGGCCAGGGCATGACCATGGCCGCGATCGAATCGACGCTCCTGCGCGACTGCCTGCGTCACGGCGACCGCGACCTGCCCCAGCGGTTTCTGCGCAAGGCGAGCCGCAAGCTGCGGGTGGCCTGGCAGACCGCGGTGGGGTCCGATCTGTCGCTACCGGAGGTCGACGGTCCACGGCCGTTGTCCATGCGGCTGTCCAATGCCTACCTGGACTGGGTGCTGACCGCCGCGGAAACCGATCCACACACGGCGATCCAGCTGGCCCGGGTGACCGGCATGGTGGATTCACCGATGCGCCTGTTCCGCCCCGGCTTCGTCGTCCACGTGGCCCGGGCCAACAGGAGTGGGCGCGAGCCGCGATCTGAGGGGAATCGCGGCCCGCGCCCACCATTCACGGCAGCGACGGCACGTCCCGTGACGCCGACGTCCGCGTCACGAGACTGACCCATCCGGTCGCGGACATAAAAAATCCCCCGAGGCGATACGCCTCGGGGGATTTTCTCCTGCTTACTTATGCGCCCAGAACACGCTGCAGGTCGGGCAGCATGGCCTGAAGCTCCCGGCCCCAGTACGCCCAGTTGTGCGTGCCGTTGTTCGGGAAGTTGAAGACACCGTTCGATCCGCCCGCGGCGAGGTAGTTGTCGCGGAAGGTGATGTTGGTGCGGATGGTCAGATCCTCGAGGAAGGTTGCGGGCAGATCGCCGCCGCCGAGCTCGTTGGGCTGGCCGTTACCGCAGTAGACCCAGAGGCGGGTGTTGTTGGCCACCAGCGTCGGGATGTTGACCATCGGGTCATTGCGCTTCCAGCCGCTGTTCGGATCCTGGGTCTTGCCCCACATGTCGTCGGCCTTGAAGCCGCCGGCGTCACCCATGGAGATGTTGATCAGGAACGGCCACCAGCCCTCGGAGGGGTTCAGGAAGCCCGACATGGAGCCGGCGTAGATGAACTGCTCCGGGTGCCAGGTCGCCAGGTTCAGCGAGGCCGAACCGGCCATCGACAGGCCGACCGCGGCGCTACCGGTGGGCTTGACGGCCTTGTTGGCCTKCAGGAAGGCGGGGAGCTCCTGGGTCAGGAAGGTCTCCCACTTGTAGGTGACGGTCGGACCCTTGTTACGGGCCGGCGCGTACCAGTCGGCGTAGAAGCTCGACTGCCCACCAACGGGCATGACCAGCGAGAGGCCGCTGTCGAGGAACCACTCGAAGGCCTGGGTGTTGATGTCCCAGCCACTGAAGTCTTCCTGCGCGCGCAGGCCGTCCAGCATGTACACGGCGGGCGAGTTCTCGCCACCGCTCTGGAACTGGACCTTGATATCGCGGCCCATTCCGGCCGACGGCACCATCAGGTACTCAACCGGAAGACCCGGGCGGGAGAAGGCACCCGCGGTGGCTGCGCCACCTGCAACTGCGATCGCACCCGGTACCACCAGCGCGGCCGCGGCGACGGCCCCGATCCGGCGCATCCACCGGCCTACAACGTTCTGCATCAAATTTTTCCCAACTCTAATTGTCACGGTCCCGCCCGACCCTTGGTGATGTGTCCCATCACCCAGAGATACCGCAGTGCCTCTTTGCACTGCGGTATCCGCGTCCGCTCGTACGATTCGGATCGTGGAGCGGACCGAGAATTCAGTTGTCGCGACTTGCAGTAAAACACGCAGCGAGCGGCAACAGAAAGTCAGGGGTATGCGCGAGTCGCCGTAGGCTGCCCCTCATGGCGACCGCCCAGAGCCCGTCCGGCAACCGTCTGACCATCGACGATTGGCTTCAGGCCGGTTACGCGATCCTCGCCGAAGACGGCATAAAAACGCTGAAAATCGATCGTTTGTGTGCCAGGTTGAAGGTGACCAAGGGCAGCTTCTACTGGCACTTCGACGGCATGCCCAGCTACCGCGCCGCGCTCGTCGAGGGCTGGCGGGACCTTCGAGACGAGGATCGCAGCCAGATCGAGGCCCTCGGCGAGTTGCCTCCCCGTGACCGTCTCGCCCAGATGATGGCCTCGCTGGTGAGTCCCCGGCACTGGACGCTGGAGCGGGCCATGCGCGAGTGGGCGCGCTCGGATGACGCCGTCGCCGACAGCGTGCGCGACGCCGACCGGCGCGTGCTGGCTGCGGTGCGCACCGCATTCGAGGACTACGGGTTCGACACCGACGAGGCCGACCTGCGGGCGAACGCGACCTTTGCCGTGGGTATCGGCTTTCTGCACCTGTCCGGCCGGGTACCGGACCCCCGTCAGGCCGCCCAGAGTGAGCGCTTCCTGGACCTGATGCTGGCGCACTGACTCCCGGATTCCATACTAAAAGGTATGGTACGGTCTGAGCCATGACGACGATCGAGGCCCCCGGCCTCATCAGCGATGAGTTCGTGGGCGCACTGGCCCAGCGCGCCGCCGAGGCCGAGGAACGACGCAGGCTGCCCGATGCGACGATCGCCGACCTGACGGCGTCCGGATTCACCGATCTGTTGGTTCCGGCCCGTTACGGAGGACAGCAGGCCCCATTCCCGGCCCTGCTGGACCCGGTTCGGCGGATGGCCCACGGCTGCACCTCCAGCGCCTGGACGATCGGCTTCTTCGCCCTGCACAACTGGATGCTGGCGCTTTTCGGCGAACAGGCCCAGCAGGAGGCCTTCGGCAGCAGGCCCTTCCTGGCGCCCGCACCGCTGGCACCGACCGGCCGCGRCCTGCCCGCCCAGGGCGGCATCCGTCTCACCGGACGGTGGTCCTGGGCCACCGGGGTGAATCACGGCAACTGGATCATCGTGGCCGCACTGTGTGGCGCCGACGACGCCCTCTACCCCGCGCTCGCGCTGCTGCCGATATCGGACGTGGCCGTCGAGGACGTCTGGCACACCGACGGCATGCGGGCCACCGGCTCCAATGACGCCATCGCCACCGACGTCTTCGTGCCCGAGCACCGGCTGGTCAAGGTGACCGACATCTACGCGGGCACCGCCCCCGGGGCCGGGCTGCACGACGCCGCCACCTACCGCTGGCCGATGGTGCCCGCCCTGGCGCTGCTGGCCGCCATGCCCGCGCTGGGCAGCGCCGAACGGGTCACCGAGATCTACGCGCAACGCCTCGCCGAACGGGTGCTGCCCTATGAGGGCGTGATGCAGAAGGACAAGCCGATCGCCCAGGCACACCTGGCCGGGGCGCAGGTGCGGCTGCGCGCACTACGCGGCCTGCTGGCCGACACCGTCGGCGAGATCGAGGCCATCGTGCTGACCGGCGATCCGGTGGACAAGCCGGTGCGCGCGCAGGCCCGGCTGGCCGCCGCGCACATCGTCGCCGAATCCAGGGCCGTCATCGGCACGCTGATGGGCGCCGGCGGGGCCAGCATCCACTTCCTGTCCAGTCCGCTGCAGCGTTACAAGCGGGACGTCGACGTGCTGTCCGGGCACGTGGTCTTCGACTACGACACCAGCCGGGAGCTGGCCGGCGCGCTGTCGCTGGGCATGAAGATCCCGCGAACGTCGATGGTGTGATGCGCACGCTATGGATCGAAGCCAGCCCTAAGGGGGACGCCGGGTTGTCCTCGCAACTGGCCCAGGCCTACCTGGAAGGCCGGGAGTACGAACGGTTCTCGGTATGGGGTGAGGACGTGCTGCGGTTCGGCCGCGACGCCGCGATCGCGAAGTTCGCTCCGCTGTTCGGCGAGACCGTCACCGTTGAGCAGCAGGCGATCTGGGCGCAGGTGCTCGACGAGATCGAGCGGGTGCGCGGGTTCGACCGACTGGTGCTGTCCACCCCGATGTGGAATTGGCATGTGCCCCATGCCCTCAAGGCGTGGATCGACATCATCGTGCAGCCGATCGCCAGCTTCACCCTCAACGACAAGGGCGAGCACGTCGGCACGCTCGGTGAGGGAAAGCCGCTGCAACTCATCCTCACCCGCAGCAGCGCCTATGACGGGCGCCATCCCGAGCTGCAGGATTTCCAGCGGCCCTACCTGGAGTACGTGTTCGGCATGCTGGGCTATGACGTGGACACCCTGGTCTTCGAACCGACGACCCGGTGGACGCCGCAGGAGCGCGCGCAGATGCGGGCGGAGGCCGTCGACAGAGCCAGGACGGCCGGCGTCGCGTTCAGCTGACGGGTACCGCGTCTTCCCGTTGCGGGGGCGGCTCGGACTCCGATGCGCGAGGCGCGCGGCGCCCCGACGGCCACCAGTTGTACTTGCCCACCAGCACCGCCAGCGCGGGCACCGTCAGGGTGCGCACCAGCAGGGTGTCGATCAGCAGACCGACACCGATGATGAAGCCGCCCTGCACCATCGAGCTGATGCTGCTGAAGCACATGGCCAGCATGGGCGCGGCGAAGATCATCCCGGCCGAGGTGATGACGCTGCCGGTGGCGCGGACGGTCTTGATCACCCCCGAGTTGATGCCGTGCGGGGATTCGTCGCGTATCCGGGAGATCAGCAGCATGTTGTAATCCGCGCCGACGGCCACCAGCACGATGAACGCCAGCCCCGGCGTGCTCGCCGCGATGGGCTGATCGAGGATCATCTGGAACACCAGCACGCCGATGCCCAGCGCGGACAGGCACGAAAGAATCACGGTGGCAACGAGATACAGCGGGGCGACGATCGCGCGCAGCAGCAGCACCAGGATCAGGAACACCACCGCGACCGTCATCACCACGATGAACAGCAGATCCTGGTCGTAGTAGTCGCGCAGCTCGCTGTAGTACGGGGTCATCCCCGACATCGAGATCGAGGCATCGGCGAGCACCGTGTTGACCTGTGCGCCCTGAGCGGTGGCCAGGATGGTCTTCACCTGATCCATCGCCCCGGTGTCATACGGGTCCAGGGTGGACTCGACCAGGTAGCGCGCCGAATGCCCGTCCGCGGACACGAACACCTCGACGACGTCCTGGAAGTTCTCGTTGTCGAGGATCTCCGGCGTCACGAAGAACCCGGCGGTGCCCGGGTCGGTGGCGTTGCGCTTCATCGACAGCAGGAAGTCCGACGCATCCTCCAGGCCGTTGCCGAGCTCACCGGTCTGCTCGTCGAGGGTCTTGACGCCGTCGGCGAGCTGCCTGCTGCCCTCGGCCAGCGCCGCGGCGCCCTGGTCGATCTTGGCGATCTGCTGCTGCAGCCCACCGGATTTCGAGGAGCCCAGCTGGGACAGCACCTTACCGGCCGCATCCATGGCGGGCTGCACCTTGTCGAGCACCTCGACGACCCGCTGCCAGCGGTCGCGGTCGGACGCGCAGGCCGGGTCCATGTCGCAGTTGGGGTTGTTCTGCAGCGTCCGCACCACGAACCGGGTGAATTCCAGCGATTCCTTGAAGCTGTCCGCGTCCTGCACCACCGGCGCGTCGCCGGGCATCTTGGGTAGCAGGTCGGAGTTGGTGAGCTGGGTGCGCACGTCGGCCATCGTCTTCTTCAGCCCGTCGAACACCGAGGTGGCCTGGGTCAGCTGGCCGCGTACGGTGGCCAGACTCTCGGCGAGTTTGTCCGCACCCCCGGTCAGTTGCGCACGGGCATCGGTGCTCTCGGTGATCTTCGAGGACGCCTCGGCGAGTTTGTCGCCGATCACGCCGGCCTGATAGCTCAGGGTGGCCTGTTCCAGCGGTTCCCCGGTGGGACGGGTGACACCGCGCACCGACTCGATATCGGGCAGCTGGCTGACCCGCTGGGCCATCTGCTCCATATCGGCCAACGCCTCGGGTGTCCGCAGATCGTGCGGCGACTGGATGAAGATGTACTGCGGGGCGGTGATGCTGGCCGGGAAGTGCTCCTCGATCGCGGCCATCCCGACGTTGCTCTCCGCGGACGGCGGCAGCGCGGTGCGCGCGTCATAGCTGGTGTCCATCGCCAGCACGCACATCGCCAGCGGCACCAGGATCAGCATGCTGCACACCAGGTGCGCCATCGGTTTGCGCACGATGCGGATCGCGGACCGCCGCCAGAACTGTTTGGTGAGTTCGCGTCGGGGTTTGGCCCATCCACGGCGGCCGCACAGCACCAGGAACGCGGGCAGCAGCGTGACCGAGGCGAAGAACGCCACCGCGATCGAGACGGCCAGCGCGGGCCCGGCGGTGGAGAACACCTTCAGCGTGGTGAACCCCATGCCCAGAAAGGTGACCGCGACGGTCGCCGCCGAGGCGGCGATCACCTTGCCGATCGCGGTGACGGCCCGGGCCACCGCATCGTCGGGCGTCATCCCGGCCCGCAGATACTCGTGGTAGCGACTGATCAGGAAGACGGCGTAGTCCACCCCGGCGCCGATCATCATCGCCGACATGAACACCAGGGTCTGCTGCGAGATCGCCAGCCCCATCTCGGCGAGCCCGGCCACGATCTGCGCCGCGGCCACCTGCGAGATCGAGATCGTCAGCAGCGGCAGCAGCATCGTGACGATACTGCGATACACCACCAGCAGGATGACCAGCACCACGGCCACGGTGACGGTTTCGATCAACCGCAGGTCCCGCAGCCCGATCGCCTCGCGCTCGGCGACTGTCGCGGTCAGCCCGGTCATGTGCAGCGTCAAGTCAGAGCCCGCGACCGCGTCCTCGACGGTCGTCACCACCCGCTGATAGGCCTCGGTGGACTCCGGTGACCCCAACTCCCCCACAATGCCGACCGGCACGAACCAGGCTCTGTTGTCCTTGCTCTGCATCACATCGCGCAGCGGCGGCTGGGTGATGAAGTCCTGCACCATCACCACATCGCGGACGTTGCCGTGTAACTCGTTCACCAGCCTGCGGTAGACGTCCTCGTCGGCGTCGGTGAGTCCGCCGTCGTTGGTGAGCACCACCAGGGCGATGTTCTGGATGCCCGGCTCACCGAAGGCGGCGGTCATCTGTTTGGTCGCCACCATCACCGCGGAGTCGCTGGGCAGCATCTCCTGATCGCGGTCACTCGCGAGCTGGATCAACGGCGGCAGCGTCGAGGCGAGCACACTGACGAGCACCAACCAGCCCGCGATCACCAGCCACGGTCGCCGCACCACGACGCGGGCGAGCCGCTCGAAGACACCGTTGACCGTCAGCTTCTTCCCGGCCTCGTCGTTGTCCGGCGACTCGGGGCGATTACGGGACAGGCTCAGCTTCACGGCGCCTCACGGTCGAGCAGGTGCTGCAGCTGCGGACCGTACAGTTCGAGCGCGTCGGCGCCCAGCATGTCCTGGTGGGTGCAGTCCACCCGGTGCGTGCTGATCGCGCCGCTCACGTGCGGCGCCCAGCGGCGCGCGAGGTAGCCGGCGCGGTCGTCGTCATCGCGTTCGGCGGAGAACACGATCAGTTCGCCCTGGAACACGTCGGCCATGTGTTCACGGTAGAGGCCGATGTTGGTGTCGACGTTGCGCACCATCTGATCGAGCAACGCGGTGGCGTCCAGACCGTCCTGGGTGCCGAGCAGCTCGTCGACCTGACGACGATCCACGGCGGGGTTGGCCTTGTCGCTCAGCGTCGGTTCGGCGTCGAGCAGGATCAGCCGCGCGACGGTGCCGCCCCGGCGCTGCACCTCCACGGCGATGGCGTGCGCGAGCACACCGCCGTAGGACCAGCCGAGCAGCTGGACGGGTTGCTCGGCTCCGATCCGGTCGGCGTACCGGGCGGCCATCTCCCGCAGCGACGCCGGTGCGTCCTCGGCGACCTGCTGGATACCGACGATCGGGTTGTCCAGGACGCAGGCGAGCACCTGGTAGTGCCAGCTGACACCGCTGACGGCGTGCGGGACGAACACCGGGGTCCCGTTGCCGTGCTGCAGCACCTGCACGGCGGCGATCTCGTGGCCTGCGCCGCTGCCGCTGTCGAGCTGGATGGCCAGCGCCGCGACAGTTGGCGCCGCGAAGATGGCGGACACCGAAAGATCGCTGCCCAGTTCCTGATTGACCGCGGCGACCAAACGCATCGCGGCGATGCTGTCCCCACCCAGGTCGAAGAACGAATCGTCGGCGCGGACCTCTTCGACACCGAGCACCCGCGCGAACACAGCCGCCAGCGCCTGCTCGGTAGCGGTGTCGGGGGTGCGGGATTCGCCGGCCCGGTATTCCGGGGACGGCAGCGCGCGGGCGTCCAACTTGCCGTTGACGTTGACCGGCAACGCCGGTACGTCCACGACCGTGGCGGGCACCATGTAGCCGGGCAGCAGATCGGTCAGTGCCGCGCGGACCGCCAGCGGGTCGGCCGTACCGGTGATGTAGCCGACCAGCCTGCGGTCGCCGGGCCGGTCCTCACGCACGATCACCGCCGCCTGCTCGACACCCACCTGTGCCGCCAGAGCCGTACGCACATCGCCGAGTTCGATGCGGAACCCGCGGATCTTGACCTGCTCGTCGGCGCGGCCGAGGTGCTCGAGCTGGCCGTCGGCACCCCAGCGCGCCAGATCACCGGTGCGGTACATCCGCTGCCCGGGCGCACCGAACGGGCACGGCACGAAGTGGGTGCCGGTCAGTGCGGGCCGGTTTCCGTAGCCGACGGCGACACCCGTTCCGGCCACGTACAACTCACCGATGACCCCGACGGGCGCCGGCCGCAGGAACGCGTCGAGCACGAAGGTCGCCGCGCCCGGCACGGGTGCACCGATCGGCATCGGACCGCCCGGCGTCAGCGGGTCGCTGACCGAGGCGTACACGGTGCCTTCGGTCGGGCCGTAGATGTTGACCATGGTGCGACCGTCGGCGCTCCAGCGGTCGACGATGCCGCTCTGGCAGGCCTCACCGCCCACCAGCAGGGTCACCGATTCCAGGCCCTCGGGGGCGAGCAGCGCGGCCGCCGACGGGGTCTGGCCCAGCGCGGTGACCTGTTCGGCGATCAACAGGGCGTGGAGGTCCTCCGGTGTCGCGGTGACGGATTCGGGCACCACCACCAGGCGCCCGCCGTGCAGCAGCGCCGCCCACATCTCGCCCACCGAGAAGTCGAACGCGAAGGAGTGGCACAGCGCCCACACCTCCCCGGCGCGGCCCAGGACCGGGGTGGAGAACTGCCCGGTCACGTTGCGGTGGCTGACGAGAACACCTTTGGGGACGCCTGTGGTACCCGAGGTGTAGATGACGTAGGCGATGTCATCCGGTGACGGCCCCGGCGGCGCCGTGGCGGGCTGCGTGCCCAGACGTGGGTCCGCCGGGTCGATCACCGGCAGCTCCCCGAAGCGGGTCGCCTGCTCGCGGCCCGTCACCACGGCGACGGGTGCGGTGTCGGTGAGCATGAACGTCAGGCGTTCGGCGGGCATGGCCGGATCGATCGGCAGGTAGGCCGCGCCGGTCTTGAGCACGGCCAGGATGGCCACGATCGCGTCGGTGCACCGTGGGAACATCAGCGCAACGAATTGGCCTGGGCCGGCGCCGTGTTCGGCCAGCAGATGTGCCATTCGGTTCGCGGATTCGTCGAGTTCACGGTAGGTCGTCGAGCTACCGTTGAACCGGACGGCCACCGCGTCCGGGGTGCGCGCGGCCTGCGCGGCGAACAGCTCCGGGATGGACGCGGCGGGTGCCGGTGCGGCCAGGACCGGCCGGTGCGCGAACGCGTCGAGCCGGGCATGTTCGGCCTCGTCGAGCAGATCGACGGTGGCCAGTGCCCGGGTGGGGTGGGCGATCATCTCGGCCAGCAACCGCTCGAACCGTGCGATGAACGTGTCGATCTCGGCCGGGGTGAAGATGTCGGTGTCGAACTCCACCCGCAGGCCCAGCTCGGCACCCGGGGACACCTGCACCGTCAGCGGGTAGTGATTCTCTTCGTGCGCCTCGAATTCGGTGATGGCCAGGGCGTCACCGAACCCGGCGGTGGCCGCACCGAGCGGGTAGTTCTCGTAGGCGAACATGGTGTCGAAGAGCTTGTCCTGCCCGGTGACCCGGTGGATCTCGGCGAGCGCCAGGTACTCGTGTTCCAGCGTGGCGTTGTGGGTGTGCTGCATCTGGTCGAGCAGATCCGCGGCGCTGGTGGTGGCGGCGACGGTGGCCCGCACCGGCACCGTGTTGATCATCAGACCGACCATGGCCTCGGCGCCGGGCACGTCGGTCGGCCGCCCCGAGACCGGGGTCCCGAAGACGACGTCGTGCCGACCGGTCAGGTGCATCAGCAACTGAGCATAGGCGCTCTGCAGCACGACGTTCACCGTGGTCTGGTGCGCCCGGGCCAGTTCGCCGACGGCACCGGTGGTCGCCGCGGACAGCTGAACGGAGCGAACGTCCCTGCGCCCCTGCGGGTCCTGGGC